>JARRIY010000068.1:0-20410 GCA_037379985.1 Maritimibacter sp. | reverse complement strand
GGATGGAGGATCGTCGTGGCGGTCAGCGACAGGGGGAGTTCCGGCACGGACCAACGGGAAGTTGGGCGTCTGCAGGTCGTGGAGTTGATCCGCGCCGCCGGGCAGATTGCGCGTATCGATATCGCCCGAGAGACCGGTATGAGCCCGGCGACGGTGACGTCGATCACCCAACAGCTGATCCAGGCCGGGCTGGTTGAGGAAATTGCTCCTGATGGCGTGCTGGAAGCGGTGCGGCGGGGGCGGCCCCGTGTGGCGCTGCGGGTGCGGGGCACGGCGCATCTGGTTGCAGGTGTCAAAGTTTCCGCCCGTAGCCTTTCGGCGGTGGTGGTGGATTTTCGCGGCAACTTCATTGCCAGTCATACGGCAGACCTGCCCGCGCCGCAGATGAGCCCTGACACGCTTGCCGCTGAGGTAAGCCATGCGCTGGATGTAACGATGGAAGGAATCGGTAAGCGCCGGTCTGATCTGTCGGGTCTGGGCCTTGGCCTTTCGGGCTTTATCGACGCGCCGGGCGGCACCGTGCATTGGTCGGCCTCGCTGTCTGAGCGGAACGTGCGAATCGTCGATTACTTCGCCGATCTCGGTTTTCCGGTGTTCATCGACAATGACGCCAATCTGGTGGCCAAGGCGGAACATCTGTTTGGTGAAGGGCGCGGGATCAACGATTTTCTGGTGGTGACGATCGAACAGGGCGTCGGCATGGGGATCGTCATTGATGGGCAGATCTATCGCGGTGCGCGCGGCACCGGGGCCGAGTTTGGACATACCAAGGTGCATCTTGATGGGGCGCTGTGCCGCTGTGGCCAGCGGGGGTGCCTTGAGGCCTATGTATCGGATTACGCCCTGCTGCGAGAGGCCGATACCTTGATGCCAGCAGGCGAGAGCGGCACGCCCGGCGAACGGCTCGATGCGCTTTTTGCCGCTGCACATGAAGGCGAGCCGATTGCCACGTCGATCCTCAACCGCGCCAGCCGGATGTTTGCCATGGGCCTTGCCAATCTGGTGAATATCTTTGACCCGAAACTGATCATCTTGTCCGGTGAACAGATGAGCCACGAATTTCTCTATGCAGATGATGTGATCGCGGCGATGCGGACATTGGTGATCCAGATTGACGCGCCGCCACCCGAAGTGCGGGTTCACAAATGGGGCGACCAGATGTGGGCCAGCGGGGCGGCGGCACTTGCTATGGAGGGCGTTACGGAACTGGCCGTGCGTAAACTTGCGAATGATGCTTAAACAGTCTCTAACCTTGGTTATTTCCTTGATCCCCGGCGCTGTTGCCGCCGATCCGAGTTTTACCCCGGTGCCAATGCCAGACCACGCCTATACCGGCGGTTGGGAGCATTTCGTCGGCGGCGGCATGGCGGTGTTCGACTGCAACGGTGATCAGTTTCCCGACATCTATGTGGCGGGCGGCACCAGTAAGGCAGAGCTGATGGTGAACACCACCGCCAGCCGCGGCGCGCCGATCTCTTTCACGGCAGATACCCCTAATGCGTTGGCTCTCGATCATGTCAGCGGCGCCTATCCGCTGGATATTGATGGCGACGGCATCCTTGATCTCGCGATCCTGCGGGTGGGGGAAAACATGCTGATGAAGGGCGAGGGCAACTGTGCCTTCAGCCCTTTCCCGGCGAGTTTGGGCTTTTCCTCCGGGGATCGCTGGACCACCTCGTTCAGCGCAACATGGGAAGATGGGCAGAGTCTGCCGAGCTTCGTCTTTGGCAATTATGTGGATCGCTCCAATCCGGATGGACCGTTCTTTGCTTGCGATACGAACTACCTCTACCGGCCAGAAAACAGTGCTTATTCTAGCCCAATCGGTCTCAACCCCGGCTTCTGTGCCCTGTCATCTCTGTTTACGGACTGGAACCGCACCGGCCATGCCGATCTGCGGGTTTCGAATGACCGGCAGTATTACGTGAAGGGCGGGGAAGAGCAGCTTTGGGCGATGGAAAACACGCCCCGACTCTATACGCATGACGAGGGATGGAAGCCCTATTCGCTCTGGGGCATGGGCATTGCCAGCCGCGACGTGAATGGCGACGGGCTGCCCGATGTATTCCTGTCCACCATGGCCGATCAACGTCTGCAATTGCGCGAAGGCGATGGCCCCACCTATGTGGATGCGCCCTATTCCATGGGCACCACCGCCCAGCGGCCCAGTTTTGGCGATGACGGGCGGCCCTCGACCGGCTGGACCGTTGCCTTTGGCGACGTGAATCTGGACGGGCGCGACGACGTGTTTATTGCCAAGGGCAATGTGGAACAGATGCCCTCGAACGCGATGGAAGATCCGAACACGCTGCTGATGCAGTCCGAAGATGGCACATTCCATGAAATGGGGCTGGAGGCTGGTGTGGCTTCACTGGCGCGGTCGCGCGGGGCGGCTCTGGCCGACCTGAACCTCGATGGGCGGCTTGATCTGGCCGTGGTGAACCGCAAGGTGGCGATGGAAGTCTACCAGAATGCGACCCTAATGCAGGGGCATTGGCTGGAAGTGCAACTTGCTCAGCCCGGCCCAGATGGGAATGCGGTAGGTGCCTGGATCGACATGAAGGTCGGGGATCGCATGGTGAGCCGCGAAATTACCGTGGGCGGCGCGCATGCCACCGGCGTGGCGCTGCCCGAGCATTTCGGCCTCGGCGCGGTGGATCATGTGAGCCTGCGAGTAACTTGGCCTGACGGGCAGGTGAGCGATTGGGTGGAAACCGGGGTCGATCAGATCCTGCGCGCCAGCCGTGACAGCAGCTCGATCAGCCTCGAAAAGCTCTGAATAGTCTCTATTCCACGGGAAGTCCGCTGGGCACCGATACCGGAACGCCCAGCCGCCCGGCTTCTGCGACCGGATCGGTCAGGCTGTTCAGGAAGGCCATCAAATCGCTGATCTGCGCATCGGTCAGATCGATCGGCGCCAGCTCATTGGCATCGGCAATCCGCTGCACCTCTTCGGCGTCAGCCATGATCAGCATATCCTTTGCGGACGCACCTTCGATGCCTTCGGGCAGCAAGGCGGCGCTGATGTCATAGCTCATCAGCGTGCCGACCGGATCGAGGTGGTGGCGAACCACCGCTTCCAGCGAGGCATAGGCGCCATCATGGCCATAAGGCCCGGTTAGAGCCACATTGCGCAGGGACGGCGTGCGGAATTTGTAGGCGTCGCTCGGGTCGCCAGTCACACGCAGCCGCCCGATATCGGTGGTGTTGTTGAACTCGAAACGCTCGGTCTTGCCCGGGCCGATCTGCGGCATGGCGATGGCGTGAAAGCTCTGATCGCTCTGGAACTTGCCGGAATGACAGGCACTGCAGCCGGCATCGCCGTAAAACAGCTCCATCCCGGCTTTCTGCTGATCACTCAGCGCCGCCTCGTCGCCGCGCAGATAGGCATCGAACGGGCTGGTATCAGAGCGGAACTCAAAGGTGGCAAATTCGGCAATGGCATTGGCGATATCGGTGAAGGCGATGGGCTTGTCACCGATGATGCCGTCAAACGCGGCGCGATATTCCGGCACCGCTTCAACGCGTTTCGAGATGAGGTCCCAGGCGCCGCCCTCGTCGGTGATCAGACCCTTGCGCACAGACCGGCTGACATCGCTTTCGCTGTAATGCCCCGCCATTTCGTCTTGCGCCAGCACCGGAAACATCGCCTGCGCGGCCAGGATGCTTTCAAATCCGGCGGTCATTTCCTGCCCCAGCGGCGTGCGGATGCCGCCGGGCTGGTTCGGATCGGTCTCAAGCCGCCCGGCATGGAACAGATGGGTGAATTCATGCGCCCCGAGATTCCACAGCGCCGGGGCGTTTCGCCCGATTCGCTGTTCGGGCATGTTACTCATCACCACCACCCGGTCGGGCCCGAGGCCAGAGCCGCCATCACCAATGCCCAGCGACAGCCCGTCAGAGGTGCCGAATTTCGGGTGATGGCAGGTGGAGCAGGCCAGCGTGCGCGAGCCTGACAGCAGGGGGTCGTAGAATAACAGCTGCCCCAGAGCCACTTTCGCCGGATCGGTTGCCGGGAAATCGGCATCGGTCACGGGAGCTGGCAGGTCGCCCGCATGGGCGGTGCCTGCCAACAGCAGCAGGGGCAACAGTAAACGCATTACGACACCTCGATCACCAGTTTTTGCACATAGGGCGCGTCGGGCCAGGCAATGATCGACGGAAAGCTCGGATGATTCACCGCATCGGGGAAACCCTGCGGCTCCAGACAGACCGCCGTGAACCGGCCAAACGGCCCGCGCAGCATATTGGAGTTATACACCTGTAGCCCGGGCTGGTTGGTGAAAAAACGCAATGTCGGGCCATCGGGGGCCGAAAGCTCGGCAGCCGGGGCACCGTCGGAGAGTACCAGACAGCCATCGAGGCCGTTATGGTCCGCATCGGCATCGCCGATCCGCCGGGGTGCGCGGAAATCATATTTGGTCCCCTCGACCGGCAGAAGTCGCCCGGTGAGGATCAGATCGTCGCCCGCTTCCAGATAGTCATTGGCCGGAACCGTCAACACGTGATCCCAGACCTCGCCCGCGCCTTGCAAGTTGTAATAGCTGTGCTGAGCCAGGTTGATCGGCGTGGGCCGGTCGACCTCGGCGCGCATGTCGTAGGTCAGGCTGGTTTCGGTGAGGGTGATCACGATCTCGAAATCGGCGCGGCCGGGATAGCCATTATCGCCGTCTTCGCTGATCAGGCTCAAACGCACGGCGTTTTCGCCCGCCTCATGCATCTGCCAATGCCGGTGGCCAAAGCCGTTCGGCCCGCCATGCAGGTGGTTTTCGCCCTCGTTGAGGGGCAGTTGCACCTCTTGCCCGTCGAGCGTGAACCGCCCTTTGGCAATGCGGTTGGCCACCCGCCCGGCAATTGCGCCGATATGGGCCTTGTCAGCACCATACTCCGCCGGATCGTCATAGCGGTGAACGATCTGGCGACCGTTCACGCTCCAGCCCCAGGTAATGGCCCCAAAGCTGAGGATATCCACCACCATATTGCCCGCTTCCAGCCGGGCGGCATCCACCGCCTGGCCGTCAATTTCGCAAATACCGCGTGTG
This sequence comes from Maritimibacter sp., assembly GCA_037379985.1. Taxonomy (GTDB): domain Bacteria; phylum Pseudomonadota; class Alphaproteobacteria; order Rhodobacterales; family Rhodobacteraceae; genus Sinisalibacter. The sequence continues at coordinate 15,368 of JARRIY010000068.1, read as the reverse complement.
ATCATGGCTTACACAAACCTGTTCACGAGGTTTTCAAGGTATTCCTGCTTGCCCGAACGCGGCTCGGGGTTGATGCCATCGGCCTCGACCTTGGCAGCGATGCTGTCGAGGCTTTCCTTGCCCGCCAGCACACCCTGATAATAGTCACTATTCCAGCCGGAATAGCGATTATCGACGAAGTCTTTAAGCGTGCCATCTTCCAGCATTGCAGCGGCAGCTTTGAAGCCGCGCGCGCAGGTATCCATGCCGCCGATATGGGCGATCAGCAGGTCTTCGGCATCCAGCGACTGACGGCGCAGCTTGGCGTCGAAATTGGTGCCGCCTTTGGTGAAGCCGCCGCCTTTCAGGATCTCGTAATAAGCCATCGCCACTTCCGGCACGTTGTTGGGGAACTGGTCGGTATCCCAGCCGGATTGGTAATCGTTGCGGTTCATGTCGATCGAGCCGAAAATCCCCAGCGCATTGGCGGTAGCGATTTCGTGCTCGAAGCTGTGACCGGCGAGGATCGCGTGACCCTGCTCGATATTGACCACCACTTCCTTTTCCAGCCCATGGCGCTTGAGGAAGCCGTAGACCGTGGCAACGTCGAAATCATATTGATGCTTCGACGGCTCCTGCGGTTTCGGTTCCACCATGATCTGGCCTTGGAAGCCGATCTTGTGCTTGTACTCGACCACCATGTTCAGCATCCGGCCCATCTGTGCGTCTTCGCGGGCCAGATCGGTGTTCAGCAGGGTTTCGTAGCCTTCGCGGCCGCCCCAGAGCACATAGTTTTGGCCGCCGAGTTTCTGCGTCGCATCCATGCAGGATTTGATCGTTGCGGCGGAATAGGCAAACACGTCCGGGTCGGGATTGGTGCTGGCGCCCGACATGAAGCGGCGATGAGAAAACAGGTTCGCCGTGCCCCAGAGCAGGCGCATGCCGGTTTCTTCCTGCTTTGCCGCGAAGATATCGACGATCTCGTCAAAGGCGCGCTTGCTTTCGGCAAAGCTGCCAAGCTCGGGGCGAATATCGGCATCGTGGAAGCAATAGAACGGCGCGCCCAGAGCGGTGAACATCTCAAAGGCCACATCGGCTTTCACCTTGGCCTTTGCCACGCTGTCTTGCGGATGCCAGGGGCGCACGAAGGTTTGCCCGCCAAACGGGTCGCCGCCTTCCCAGGCAAAGCTGTGCCAATAGGCGATGGCAAAGCGCAAATGCTCTTCCATCCGCTTACCCATGACGATTTCGTCAGGGTTGTAGTGGCGGAAGGCGAGCGGGTTGGTGCTGTCGGGGCCTTCATATTTGATACGATCGACGGGGAAAAATCCGGTGCTCATAGGGCCTCCTTCAGGGCAGGGTAGAGCGCGCGATACTGCGCGTATGCTTCGTCATAGGCAGCGATCAACTCGCTGCGTGGGTGAATGGTGCGGGCGATAGCCGGGCGGGTCATCACCTCGGATGGGGCAGCGCCGGTATCGCCAACGATGGCCAGACGGGCAGCCCCGAGGGCGGCGCCAAATTCGCCATCTTCCGGCAGATCGATGGGCAGGTTCAGGAGCGTGGCGATCAGCTCGACCCAATAATCCGATTGTGCGCCGCCGCCGATGGCAAGCAGACGGGTCAGCTTGGTGCCGGTGGCTTTCAGCGCAAAGCCCACGCCCTCCATCACCGCCTGTGTCAGCTCCTTATGGCCATCACCGATGGAGAGGTTCACGAAAGCGCCGCGAATTTCGGCATCGTTATGCGGGGTTCGCTCGCCCGAGAGGTAGGGCAGAAAGCGGATCGTGCCCGGGCCTTCGATGGATTTGGGCAGCAAAGCGCTGAGTTCCGCTGGTTTAGAGCCTGTTTGGGCCGAGAGCCAGTTGAGGCAATCGGTGGCGGCAAGGATCACGCCCATCTGATACCAGGTATCGGGGATCGAGTGGCAGAAGGTGTGCACGGCGGTTTCGGGATCGGGGGCAAAGCTGCCCTTGGCGGCCAGAAGCACGCCCGATGTGCCGAGCGAGACAAAGCCGTCGCCCTCGTCAAAGCAGCCGACGCCACAGGCCGAAGCGGCATTGTCGCCACCGCCGCCCACGACCTTGACGGCGGATGACAGGCCCCAGCGGCTGGCAAGCTCGGCCCGCAACGTGCCGGACACTTCGCTACCCTCGACAAGCCGGGGCATCTGATCGGGCCGCATTCCGGATTTCTCCAGCAGCTCTGCCGACCAGCTACGTGCGCCTACATCCAGCCAGGAGGTGCCGGCGCTGTCGGACATGTCCGAGACATGATCGCCGGTTAGCCAGAAGCGCAGATAGTCTTTCGGCAGCAGCACCATGGCTACGCGCGCGAAAATCTCTGGCTCGTGGGTTTTCACCCAGGCGAGCTTCGGTGCGGTGAAGCCGGGAAAGACGATATTGCCGCTGATCGCGCGGAAGGCCGGGTCGGCATCCATCGCGGCGGCCTCAGATGCGGGGCGGGTATCGTTCCACAGGATCGCCGGGCGCAGAACCGCGTTGGCGTCATCCAGCAGCGTGGCCCCATGCATTTGACCCGAAAGCCCGATGGCTTTCAGCGCCGCAAGTTCGCCCGGATGCGAAGCCTTCAGTGCATCCAGCGCCCGCTCGGTGGCGCGGGTCCAATCGGCCGGGTCTTGTTCGCTCCAGCCGGAATGGGGGTGAGAGACGGGGTAAGCCTGATCGGACGAGGCCAGAACCTGCCCAGCGCCATCGACAAGAACGGCACGTAATCCTGACGTACCGAGATCCAATCCGAGATACATGTTTCCTCCCGAGGCCGATTTATTTCAGCCATCGAAAAAATACTGCCGCAACTCGCATATACTGTCAATGCGGCTGCGGGCGGCATGCATGGATTGCACGGGAGGAGATACGCTAAAATAGAGGCTATTTCAGGGGAATCGTCAGGGTTTTGATCACAGGCGCGGTGTCTGGCCGTTTGTCCCGCCACCAGTGATAGGCCTCGGCGGCCTGTTCCACCAGCATTCCGACGCCATCGACGATTCGTGCTGCGCCGCATTCTTCGGCAAGTTGCAGAAACGGGGTTTTGCCTTTGCCATAGGCAAGCTCATAGGCCAGCTCGGCCTTTTCAAACACCACGGACGGGATCGCGGGCAGATCACCCGACAGGCTGGCCGAGGTGCCATTCAGCACCACATCGTAGCTTTGGCTCAAATCCTCATATCCGCAGGCATGCAGCGAGCCGCGCGGGCCCAGCATGTCGCGAATTTTCTCAGCATTAGACACTGTTCTGTTGGCAATGGTGATCTCGGCCACCCCTGCTTCCAGAAACGGTACGATCGCTCCACGCGTGGCCCCACCGGCACCGGCAAACAGCACATTCTTGCCTTTCAGCTTCAGGCCCAGATTGGCTTCAATATCGCGGACCAGACCGACGCCATCGAAATTTTCCGCGATGATCGTGCCGTTTTCGAATTTCAGGCAATTGGCCGCGCCACAGATCGCCGCCGCTTCACGGCTTTCATCGGCCAGCGCTTCGGCTTCCACCTTGAAGGGCACGGTCACATTGATCCCGCGCCCGCCTTCTTCGATGAAGCGTCGTACCCGCTCGGCAAAGCCATCCAGCGGCGCTTTGATCGCCACATAGCTCAGATCATCGCCAAACTGCCCGGCAAAGGCGTTGTGAATCGCGGGGCTTTTGGTTTGGGCGACGGGGTTGCCAAATACGGCGTAGCGGTCGGTCATCCCAACAGCGTCCCCATCCGGCGCATTGCGAGGGCATAGCCTTCTACCCCGAAGCCAGCGATCACCCCTTCGGCGCGCTGCGAGATGAAGGAATGATGCCGGAACGGTTCGCGCTGATGCACATTCGAGATATGCACCTCAAGCACCGGCCCGGGGAATGTGTTGAGCGCATCCAGAATGGCCACCGAGGTATGGGTATAGGCGGCGGGGTTGATGATGATCCCCCCGGCCTCTTCCCGGGCCTCGTGAATCCAGTCGATCAGCTGGCCCTCATGGTTCGATTGCAGCAGCTGCACCGCCCGCCCGAAACCACGCCCGACCTCGCGACACATCGCTTCGACATCTTCCAGAGTGTCGGGGCCATAGATTTCCGGTTCACGCCGCCCAAGCAGGTTCAGATTGGGGCCGTTCAGAATATAGATGAGGTTGCTCATGGGTCTTGTCCTCGGGCTGCTTGATGCTGTTTCGCATCAAATGCCCGTTGGGACAAGAAAACTAGATCAGAACCAGCGTCCAACCCCGGCTGTAGAACCGCGCAGAGTGGCGCAAATGCTGATCGTGGTGTCGACAAAACTGGTGGGAAAGCTCCAGCCTGCCGCCGTGCCGCTGGCGGTCGCAAAGCTGCTTACCCGGCAAATCATCGTGCCATCCGCAAATTTCGTGTAACTGCCATTGGCGTTCGATCCGGTCTCGATGATCGCGTCACCGATCCCCGGTGTTGCGCTGACCGTGCCGACAATATTGCCGCTGTGATAGAGTTGCATCCCGGGCGAGAGGCTGAGCGCTTCATCCCAGTTACTGCCATCGCTGCTGATCTTGATTGAAAATGCGTCATCCCCGGCCAGCCCCATCTCGGCCCGGCCCGACCAGTTGCTTTGAAACAAAAGCGAGGCGATATCGCCCGCGCTGGCCTTGTTCACCTTCACCTGATGCCCGGCGCCCTCATGGCTCAGCAGCGTTGCGGGCGAGGCGACGGCCAGGCGATTGGTGGCGTCAGCGCTGGTGTTGATTCCGACGCCTGCGATGTTCTGAAGATCGGGCGTGTGGATTTCCCAGGCGCTGCCTGACCAGATGCGCAGCTCATCCCCACCGGCAAGCGTGGCAATCCAGCCCGGTTCGGGTGCGACAAATTGCCAGGCGGCATCGACCCATATCGCAATCGCCCCATCCTGACCGGCCCAGGCCCCGCTGGTTCCGGCCCCCAGCGCATAGGCATCCCCATCACTGGGCAGACCCGGCGGTGTGACCTCATCAAAGCCGATCACGCTAAGCTGAACCAGCGCATCCAGAAGCCGCAGGGCTTCATTATGGGTCACATGTTTCTGGGCCTGAGCCGGTTTGATAAGCGGCAGGCCAAGCCGCGGGGATGTATCCGACATGGGAGCTCCTGTCTGGAAAAGATCTGTCCATGCTGATACGCGGCGAGGATTGAATCCTTCCCCAATCCACCGTACGGCGTGTTTACTCGCGCTGGCTGCTAAGCCTCGAAATAATAACGATTGTAATTCGTCTGCACAACGATAGGCTGTGTTTGAGTATTGGTAATTGCGGATGTTGAACGGTCATGATGGATAAGTCCGACAGATCTGGCGGGGGTTTTCGCAGCACCGGTAAGGTAACGATCAAGACTGTGGCGAAAAGCCTTGGGCTTTCCCCTTCGACCGTTTCGCGCGCCTTGCGAAATGACCCATCCGTAACAGAAGCCACAAGCAAGCGTATCCGCGATGCTGCCGAGGCCATGGGCTATACCCGTGATCTGCGCGGCGTGAACCTGCGCACCGGTCAGACCAATGCGATATGTGTTTTGATGCTGGCCCGTCCGAAAGACGAATATGGCGATCCGGCGGCGATGCAGCTGATCAAGGGGCTGATCTCTGGCGTGTCGGGTGGCGACAAAACCATTGTTTTTCGCATCTTCCCGTCCTTTGAAGAACAATTTGAAGCGATGCGGGAAATGGTGGCCGGGCGCCGTTTCGATGGCGTTATCTTCGATCACACCGTGCCACAGGATCCGCGGGTGAAATATCTGCTCGAACAGGATTTCCCCTTCCTGACCTTCGGACGCACAGAGCTGTTTTCACAGCACGCTTATTTCGATGTGGATAATGAAGAATCCGCCTATTTATCGACAAAAGAGGTGATCGGGCGGGGATGCAAACGGATCGCGCTGATTACGCCGCCTCTGCATTTTCTGTTCGGTGAACATTGGCACCGTGGCTATCAACGGGCCTTGCGGGAAGCCGGGATTGAATTTGATCCGGCGCTGACCATTCAGCCCAATATGGAGCTGCGCAGCGTTGAGGAGATGTCCGAGCGCATTTGTTCGCTTGATGAGCCGCCCGACGCGTTTGTCTCGCCAAACGAAATGGCTACCACAGCAGCGATTCGCGCCTGCGAGCATCACGGTCTCGATATTGAAAAGATTGCCTTTATCAGCCTGGATGGCACAAGGTTCTTTGATTTCTTCCGACCCGGCGTGTCGAGCATCTATTGTTCGACCTATACGATCGGCGAGCGTCTGTCGCAGATGATGATACGGTTGCTCGATGGCGAGGCGGTTGAAAACCTGCAAGAGGTCGTGGTGGGTGAAATCATCCGACGCTAAACCTCCCGGCTTGTACCTTCCCGAGTTTTGATCCTAGATCAGTGCGACTTATTCAGGAGGCAGCCATGACCACCGACCAGACCACTCCCTTTGTTCAACGTCCCTATCATCGCGACTGGCTGATGGATCAGGCTCGGCGGTTGATCGGGTTTTTTGGCACAGCATCGGTAAACCCCGCTGGCGGGTTCTATTTCCTCGATGGTGATGGCACAGTGCTCGACAATGCGCCGCGTGGGACGGGGGCGGAGCGTGAGCTTTTCGCCACCTGCCGGATGGTGCATTGCTATGCGGCGGCGGATATTCTTGGCCATCCCGGCGCGGCTGAGATCGTCGATCACGGTATGCGCTATATCCTCGATCATCACCGTGATGCGGAAAACGGCGGCTATGTCTGGGGGCTGGATGATGCGGGCGTCACGCGCGGCGAAAAGCTCGCCTATGGTCATGCCTTCGTGCTCCTCGCTGCCGCCTCGGCGGGCGAGGCCGGGCATCCGGAGGCCCGCGCACTGCATGACGACATTATGGGCGTGATCCTAGAAAGGTTCTGGGATGACGAGGCGGGCGCGATGCGCGAGGAATTTGCGCAGGACTGGAGCGAAATCTCCACCTATCGCGGCCAGAATTCCAATATGCATTCCACCGAAGCCCTGATGGCGGCTTATGAGGCTTGGGATGACAATCGTTGTCTGACCATGGCCGAGCGCATTGCAGATTTGATTATCAATCGCCGTGCCCGTGAGGCCGGTTGGGTGGTGATCGAGCATTTCGGCACCGATTGGAGCGCTGATCGTGACTATGCGGGCGATCCGATGTTTCGCCCCGGCGGCACCACGCCGGGCCACGCGCTGGAATGGTCGCGCCTGCTGATCCAGCTCTGGCAGCTTGGCGGCAAACGCCATGACTGGATGCCCGAAGCTGCCGAAGCGCTGTTTCGCGAGGCCGTAACCCATGGCTGGGAGGAAACGCGCGGTGGCTTTGTCTATACGCTTGACTGGGAAAACCAGCCCGACATGGCCAATCGTTTCTGGTGGCCTGCCTGTGAAGGTGCGGCGGCGGCATCGGCCCTGCGTGCCGCGCTGGGCGGAGAATTTTTCGAAAGCTGGTATCGTCGCATCTGGGCGGTGCTTGATCGCGACTTTATCGATCATGCCCAAGGCGGGTGGTGGCCGGAATCCGGCATGGATGGCAGCCCGCAAACCAGCGTATTTTCCGGCAAGCCCGATATCTATCACGCATTGCAAGCCTGCCTGATCCCGCTTCTGCCGGGCGATAAGGGCTTGATGGCCGGTCTGAAAAGCCTCTGATGCCTCATCTTGTCATCGGCAGACGGGCCGCCGGATCGGAGGGCATCGCATGACAACATCCCGGGCATCGCGGCCAATCTTGCGCCAGATTTCGGAAAGCGCCGTGATCGCAGTGCTGCGCCGCGATGGGGCGCGTTCGCGTGCGGATCTGGCCAAGGAAACCGGGCTGTCGAAACAGACGATGTCAGAGGTGATCCGGGCGCTGGAGGCAGCGGGCTGGGTGCGCCAGACCGGGATGACTTCGGGACGTGTGGGCCGTGCCGCTGTGCTTTACGAAATCGACGGGCGCGCGGGCTGTCTTGCGGGGATTGATCTGGGCGCAACCTGGCTGCGGCTCAGCCTCACCGACGTGCTGGGGGCTGAACTTGCCAGTCGCGAGATCCGCACCGAGGCGCTGGGCGGTGATCTGCCAGCGGGGATTGCGAAAGCGTTGTCTCAGCTCATGCCCGATAGTGCCGGACCTTTGCGCCATGCCTGCCTGTCGGTGCCCGGGGTGATTGACCCTGGCACGGGGCGGTTGACCATGGCGCCGCAACTGCCCGCGCTGATGGGCGTTGATCTGAGCGCCACGATGCAGGCCGCCTTGGGCTGTTCGGTGGTGGTGGAAAATGATGTGAACGCGGCGATGCTGGGTGAATACTGGCGCGGCGAGGCCGAGGCCACCAGTGCTGCCTATATCTCGCTTGGCACCGGCGTCGGGATGGGCGCGATCATCGGTGGGCAGCTATTGCGCGGCGCCAGTGGCGCGGCGGGCGAGGTGGCCTATTTGCCCATCGGGGGCGATCCGCAAGCGGGCGAAAGCCGCAAGCTTGGTACCTTGGAGGCACAGCTGGGGGCCGCCGCGCTGCTTACTCGCTGGCATCAGGCGGGCGGGCAGGGGGTCGGGCTCGACGATCTGGCACAAGCCGCGCGGGTGGGCGATGCGGCTGCGACCGAGGTGATCGCACATGCCGGGAAGTTGGGCGGTGCGCTGTTGGTCTCGGTGCAGGCGATGCTGGATCCGGCACTGGTCGTCATTGGGGGCAAGGTTGGGTCGCTGTCGCAGGTCTTCGAGGCGATCCGCGCAGAGGTGGCAACCATTGCGCCGCGCCCGATGCAATTGATCCCCGGCGCTTTGGGGGCCCGCGCATCGGTTGTGGGCGCCGCCGCGCAGGCGCGCGAAGCCATGTTCGAGGTGCTGTTTGGCGCTGCAGTTGGTGTGGGAAATTCTATTAGTTCGCCAACTTGACGAATTAGAAAACAACCCTATCTTATCCTCATAGACCTGTATGAGGATGTGATGGGATTCGTGGCGAGATATCAAACTGGCATTGCTGGGCTGGCGGTTCATTCAACGCCTGCAGCCGCAGCGCAGGATCTGGCCCAGCGGATCATTGATCTGGTGCGGGTCAAACCCGATGCGGTGCTGGGGCTTGCCACTGGCGGCACGATGGAGCCGGTCTATGCCGCGCTGATCGCCGCCCATCGTGATGGTTTGTCTTTCGCTCGGGTGACGAGCTTCAACCTCGATGAATATCTTGGCCTGCCCGGAAGCCACCCGGCAAGCTATCGCGCCACCATGCAGAGGCTGCTTTTCGACCATATCGATCTCGACCCGGTCAACACGCATCTGCCTGATGGCATGGCGGCCAATCTTGTGGCAGAAGCGGTGGATTATGAGCGCCGGATCGCGGCTGCGGGTGGGATTGATTTGCAGATTTTGGGCATCGGGCGCAACGGCCATATCGGGTTCAATGAACCGGGATCGGCTGCGGGCAGCCGCACCCGCGCGGTGAACCTGACCGCCAGCACGATTGAGGCCAATACCCGGTTTTTTGCCGAAGGCGAGGCGCAGCCGGATCGGGCCATCACCATGGGGATCGGCACGATCATGGAAGCACGGGAAGTGGCGGTTTTGGCCACGGGGATGAGCAAAGCCCAGGCGCTGTCGCAGGCTCTGACCGGCCCCGTCGGTCCGGCTTGCCCGGCTTCAACCCTGCGTGACCATCCGGCGGCCTGTTGGATCGCAGATGCCGAGGCAGCTTCCCTGCTCTAATGCGGCAAATCAGACCCTATTTCAGCAGAAAATAGCATAGCTCCTTGCAATCCAGCGCGCGGGCCAAGTTTGGCCGGGGCGATGGAAAAGGGCATGGGAACGGCCTTGTTCAGGTGGGTTTCCATCAAGGCATAAAACCGGGGCTGTGTGCCAATGCCACCGCCGATCACCAGCAGGTCCGGGTCAAGAGAAGAAAGCACGAAGCTGAGCGCACGGGCGGTGATCCGGGCGGTTTCATCCAGCAGGCCCAGCGCCGTTTCCTCGCCCGCATCGGCGCGTGCGAAAATCTCTTTCACGCTGGCAGCACCTTTCGGATCGCGCGCCAGAATGCCGGGGGTTCCGACCTGATCTTCCAGCATCTCGCCGCTGTCCAGTATCGCGCTGCCCAGCTCGCCTGCCTGTCCGCGCGCACCGCGAAGCATACGCCCGCCGATCACTGTTCCCATGCCGATCCCGGTGCCGAGCGAGACCATCGTGACAAGATCGTGCCCCATCCCAGCGCCTTCGCGCGCTTCGGCGAAGGCGGCAAGATTGGCGTCGTTTTCAATCGCGACCGGCACGCCAATCCGGGCAGAGAGCAGCCCAGCGAGATCGTCGACCGAGGCCAGCGGCACATTGGGGGAAAGGCTGAGACGACCGGTTTTTGGGTCCGGCACCGCAGGCACGCCCAGCACCACCTGAGCCAGATCAGAGCCTTCGCGCAGCTCTGTGATCATATCCACGATCTGCCCGATCAAGGCGTTGGCACTGATGGTTTCGGTTGGCCAGTTCAGCTCACCCCCGGGCTTGCCATCAATCCCGCGCGTGCCGCCCCAGAGCTTAGTGCCCCCGAGATCGAGCCCGATCACCTGCGTCGAAGTCGACATGGCACGCTCCTGTCAGAATAAGTTCATTACCCAGACTAAATACGCTGCCTGCAGCGTCAAAGCAATGCTCAGAGGGTGACCAGCGCTTCGCTATTCCAACCATCCGGCAGCGGATCGGGGCGCGAGACCTGCCAGTTTTGCAGATCGAGCCCGGCCACGTTGCGGGCGAAAATCGCGGGCATGCCGCCGGGATATTCCACCAGCCCGATGACCCGCCCATCTGCCCCCTTGCGCCAGGCATTGGCACGGCCTTCCGCATTGGGATCGGCTTCCAGATCGGCGGCGGTTGGGCGCAGATCATAGCTCTGCGCGGTGCCCAATGTGCCGGGCCGTTGCTTCAGGCTCAGCCCATCGACCAGCACATCCGAAATATCGCCTGCGCGCTCGGCAAAGAGGTTGATCGCGCCCTGCATATGCCCGCTGATCTCGCTGATTTCGACGCCACGCACCGCTCCGGCAGGGCGGCTATCCGGCCGCCGGTCGATGACATTGATCGTCAGCGCTTCGCCCGATCCCCAGAACCCATCGGGGGTTTCGTGGCAGTCCAGTTTGATACGCGCAAAGCGCACATTCTCAACCACACCGCCATCGCGCGAGAAGATCCCAAGCCCACGGTTTGATTGCACAATATCGCAGTCTTCAAAACTGATATCGCGGAAATTGTCATGCGATTCCGTGCCGATTTTCAGCGCGCAAGAACGGCTTTCAATTGTGCAGCCGGTCACGCGAATATCGCGGCATTCTCCGGCGGTTCCGCCCTCGGCCGTGGCGCTGGTCTTCAGCACGATCCCGTCATCGGCGGTGCGAATCTCGCTGTCCGACACCACGAGATTCTGACAGCCATCGACTACGATCCCATCGGTATTGGGCATCTGCCGGTTGTTATCGACCCGAATGCCGCGCAGGCTGACATCAGAGCAGCCGACGAAATGCAGGGTCCACATCGGGGAATCCAGCACGGTGATCTCGGTCAGCGCCACATGCTGGCAGTCTTCCAGTACCAGTACGCGCGGGCGTTTCTCTGCGGGGATCAGCGTGCCCATAGCGTCATCGCCGCCCAAGCTGAAGGCGCGACTACCATCGCAGCTGATGCGCCCGGTGCCGGTGATGGCGATATGCTGCGCGCCTTTGCCGGTGATCATCGCGCGATCGCTTTCCTCGGCAATCACGCCCACTCTGGTCTTTTCATAGGCCGCGTAATCGGGGATGAAGACGAGCTCGGCACCCTCATCCAGATGCAGTTCGACATTCGAGCGCAGGGTCAGTCCGCCGCAGATATGCCGCCCCGGTGCCAGCACCACACGCAGTTTTTGATGAGTGGCGCTGTCAATCGCGGCCTGAATGCGGGTGGTTGCCTCGATCCCGTCAGGGGTGATGCAAATGTCGCGGGAAGCAATCATGAGACCCTCAAAATGCAAATATTTGCACGTATAGCGCGTGTGTCTTGTGTGATTGCTCTACCCCTATTTCGGAACAATGTGCTAAGCAAGCACTTGATAGTGTCTGAACAGCTTCACGGCATTGAAGCTGGGTTCGGTTTGCGATAAAAAATTTTCAAGTCGCTGCTTCGGTGTTTCGGGAGGAAGAATGCAACAGCCAGACAAGCTTGATCATCTGCTGAGGGTTTTGCGGGATCATGCCTTTCGCCAGATCGAGGGCGATATTCCTCTGCGCTGGCGGCAAGCTGCGCCGGAAGACCGCGCGCAGATGGCGGATGGTCCGGGTGCGAATTGGAAGGAGATGACGCCAGACACCATCTGGGGCGAGCCGCAGAGCTATTTCTGGTTTGGCGGGCAAGCGGTGATTCCCGACGAACTGGCGGGCAAGCGTGTCTATCTCTGGATCGACGCGCAGTTTGGCCGGGTGATGGGCCGCTCTGATCCGCAATGCCTGGTGCGGGTGAATGGCAAGATCACCCAGGGTGCCGATTTCAACCACCGCGAAGTGCTGCTGAGCGACTGTGCCGAAGCGGGCGCGCGTTATGATGTTCTGATCGAAGCGGGCACGATTGAAGATCGCCGTCAGGCCGGGTTTGCCTGTTGGTTGATGGTGCATGATGCGGCGGCGGAGCAACTTTATTATGATTTGCAGGTGCCGTTGGATGTGGCGCGCCATCTGCCCGAGACCGATCATCGTCGCGATCTGATCCTGACCACCGTTTATGAGGCGCTGAACGCCGTTGATATGCGGGCGGGCAATCCGGAGCGTTTTGCGGCCAGTCTGGAGGCTGCCCGCGCGATTGCGGATCGGATTTATGCGACCGTGGACACCGAAGCGCAGCCGAAAATCACCGTGACCGGCCACACTCATATTGATGTTGCCTGGCTTTGGCGGGTGCGCGAGACGCGGCAGAAAATGGCCCGCTCGATGGCGACGGCGCTGACCCTGATGGGCGAGTATCCTGACTATAAGTTCATGTATAATCAGGGCTATCTGCTCGACACATTGGCGCAGGATTATCCGGAGCTGTTTGACGGGCTGAAAGCGGCGCAGGATCGCGGGCAGTTTGAGATCGAAGGCGCGCTGTGGTTGGAGCCGGATGCAAATATGGCGTCGGGTGAAAGCCTTGTGCGGCAGATCCTGAAAGGCGTGCGCTATCATCAGAAGGTCTTTGGCGTACGTCCGAAGATCGTTTGGTTGCCCGATACGTTCGGTTATCCCGCCGCGCTGCCGCAGATCATGAAGCTGGCCGGGCTGGAGGTTTTCGTCACCCATAAAATGTCGTGGAACGATACCAACCGCATTCCCAATGAAAGCTTCTGGTGGGAAGGGCTGGATGGCACCCGTGTACCGACCTATTTCCTCACCACCCAGCCGGTGACCAGTGATGAGCTGGGCACCACATATTGCCCTGATCTGAAAGCCACGCATGTGCTCGGTGCCTGGCGGCGCTATGCTCAGAAGGGCACGAATGACGAGCTGTTTCTGGTCTACGGCCATGGCGACGGCGGTGGCGGGCCGACGCGGGAAATGCTCGAACATATCCGCCGGATGGAGCGCGGCATTCCTGGCCTGCCGACTGTCGAACACGGGGCGATGGCACCGTTTTTTGACCGGCTTGTTGAGCGGATGCAGGCAGATCCGGCGCGCTATCCGGCCTGGGTGGGCGAGCTGTATCTGGAATTCCACCGCGGCACCTTCACCTCGGTTGCCAAAGTGAAGCGCAATAATCGCCGGGCTGAGGCCGATCTGCGCGAGATCGAAGCGCTGGCAAGCCTGGCCGATACGCGCGGGGCCTTTGCCTATCCGCAGGAGCGGATCGCCAAGCTCTGGGATATCCTGCTGCTTAATCAGTTCCATGACATTCTGCCTGGTTCCTCTATCGGGCTGGTCTATGATGACAGCGATGCGGAATTTGCGGCCTTCTTTGCTGCGGCTGACGCATTGCGGGCAGAGCTGGCCGGGGCTTTGGCGGGGGAGGGCGAGCTTTTGTTGGCCAACCCGCTGGGCCATTCCCGTGACGGATTGGTGCAGGTCGAAAGCGATGCGCCGATTGCCCTTGATGGTGCGCCCTCGCAAACGCTGCATCGCGCCGATGGCCGCGTGGTTCAGGCTGCGCCAGTTGCTCCGGTGCCAGCCCTTGCTGCCGCCCGGGCTCAGTTGGGTGAAAGCGGTCCGGCGGAAGGTGCTGGCGGGCTGGTCGTGGCCCCCAATATCCTTGAAAACGTCCATCTGCGTGCGGCATTCGATGATCACGGGCGTCTGGTCTCGCTTTATGACAAGCGCAGCCATCGCGAGGCGCTGGCTGGCGCGGCGAACAGGCTGCAGGCATTCCGAGATCTGCCGGAGCAATTCGATGCCTGGGATATCGACACCACGTTTGAGGATCAGCTCTGGGAGATTGACGATCTGATCAGTGCTGAGGTGGTGGAGACCGGCCCCTATCGCGCAGCGATCCGGATGGAATGGCGCTATGAAAGCTCGCGTATCGTGCAGGTGGCGTCGCTGGAAGCCGATGCTGCTTTGGTGGAGTTTGACACCTTCATCGATTGGCACGAGCCGCATACGCTGGTGAAAGCTGCCTTCCCGCTCGACATTCGCGCCAATGCCTCAAGCGCTGAAATGCAGTTCGGCCACGTCATGCGTCCCAGCCATGAAAACACAAGCTGGGATCAGGCGCGGTTTGAAACCCCGATGCATCGCTGGGTGGATATTTCCGAGCCTGATTTTGGCGTCGCGCTGCTGAATGACTGCAAATATGGCTATGATGCCAAGGGCAGCACCTTGCGCCTGACCGTGCTGCGGGCCCCGACATGGCCCTGGGATGGGGCCGATATTGGCGCGCATCACCTGCGCTATGGCGTTGCTTTGCATCATGGCCTCAGCGAGGTGCCGGGGCTGGCGGAAGCATTCAACCAGCCGATCACGCCGCTTGCCGGGCAGGGCGCGGCGAAGGCCTTGTCGCTAGCTAGTCTTGCCATGCCGGATAATCCCGCCATTGCGGTGGAGGCTGTGAAGCTGGCGGAGGATGGTGACGCCCTGATCCTGCGGCTTTGGGAGCGTTATGGTGCGCGGCAGAGCACACGTATTGACCTAGCGTCAGAGATCGCGCAGGTGGCGCTGGCTGATTTGTTGGAAAACCCGGGTGAGGTGTTGCCCGTTCACGATGGCGCGGTGGAGCTGAGCTTTACCCCCTTTGAGATCAAGACCCTGCATCTGCGGCGGGGCGCATAGGCTTTGCTCTGGTCCGGCCACGGCTGGGTGCAGAGTGCGAAACGGAGACTGGATATGGCACGCAAAAAGGTTGGTATTCGTGAAGTTGCCGAGGCAGCGGGCGTTGCCATGTCGACCGTCTCGCACGCGCTGAATGGCACGGCGCCGATCTCAGAAGAGGTGCGTGACCGGGTGCGCGATGTGGCTCGCGATCTG
>JARRIY010000067.1:0-11252 GCA_037379985.1 Maritimibacter sp. | reverse complement strand
GGGCCGCAGCATTGCTGCCGCCCATGACATGATCCACCCCAGCGGCCTATCGCGCGGCTGGGGAGGATCAGTTAGGTTAGCGGTTTGTTTGGAACGGGCAGTCCCGATCACTGCATGATGAATTCAGCATGCAGGGCACCGGCGGCTTTGATGCTTTTCAGGATGTCGATCATGTCGCGCGGGGCGACGCCAAGCGCATTCAGCCCGGCAATAACATCAGACAGCGACGTACCCCCGGAAACCTCGGCCAGACCGATGCCCTTTTCAGGTTGCACCGTTGCTGTGGTTCTGGGCACCACGATGGCCTCGCCGCCGGTCGAGAACGGGTTGGGCTGCACCACCATCGGTTCTTCCTGAATGCGCAGGGTCAGATTGCCCTGGCTGACGGCGACGCGACTGATCCGTACATCCTCGCCCATGACAATCGTGCCAGATCGCTGATCGACCACCACACGTGCTTTGCGTTCGGGTTCGACCGGAATATTTTCCACATCACCAAGTGCATGGGCCGGGCTGATGGCACCGGTGGCGGTGATATCCAGGACTACCGTTCCCGCATCGAGCATGCGCGCCACCGTATGCCCATAGGCGCCATTGACGGCGTTTTCGATACGTTCAGCGGTGGTGAAGTCGGGATCGCGCAAGGCCATGCGGATTGACCGCAATTTGGTGAAATCAAAATCGATCTCGCGTTCGACACGTCCGCCAGACGGGATCGACCCGGCGGTGGGCACACCGACGGTTACACTTGCGCCGTCTCCCGAAGCCGCGGCGCCGCCGGCGATGACCGAGCCCTGAGCAACGGCGTAAATCTCGCCATCGGCCGCGTTTAGCGGGGTCATGACCAGGGTGCCCCCAAGCAAGCTGTCTGCGTCGCCAATCGCCGAAACCGTCACATCAATGGTCGAGCCGGAGCGGGCAAAGGGCGGCAGCGTGGCGGTCACAAAAACCGCAGCTACGTTTTTGGCCCGGAATTGCTCGCCGCTGATGTTCACGCCGAGCCGTTCCAGAATGTTTGACATCAGATCTTCGGTGAAAGGCGAATTTCGCAGCCCGTCGCCCGTGCCATTCAATCCGACAACAAGGCCGTAGCCGACCAGATCATTGCCACGCACCCCGTCGAACTCGACGAGATCCTTGATCCTGATCGGGCTGGCAGCTGCTGCGTTTACCATGATTAGAGAAAGGAGCAGCGAGGTTAGAAAGGCATAGAGCCGAGTCATCTCATATAGTCCGCAAATCTGAGGCTCGCGACGCGAGCGGTGACAGTGTAGAGGGTTTGAAGCTGCGTATAGACGGCCTGGAATTCTGTCGCAGAATCATAGGGATCCGCGCTGATCAGATCGCTTTTCGACAGTTCATAGGCAGTCTTTTCAGCGGCATTGCGGGCTTCGGCATCTTCGATACGGGCTTCCTGCGAACCGATATGGGCCCGGATTTCCGTGATTGCGTCATCCGATGCGAGTACGCGCTGCGAGGCGATTTGAGCCAGGTCGGCTTTGTCTTCGGCGCTGCCGGTAAAAATGCCTTCACTGACCAGGCTGGCCAGGGCGAAGCCTTTCAGGGTTTCCCGGATCGACGTATTGTCAGCCCTTGTATCGACGTTGAGCGTTTCGTCGTCGGCGATCATCAGCGGGCCCATATCATTGGTCGAGCCCTGATACCCGATGGTTTCAAACCCACCGCCGACATCATCAAACCAGCTATCCACAACCGCCACAACATCGGTCACAGTTACGGCCCCGGAGGCCGTAATCTCTGTGGTCAGCGCATCCATGATGTCAGAGGCAGAGGCGATGGGGGCCGTATCGGTTGCCGCACCGGCAAAGACCGAGCGGTTGGCAACATTGGTATTGAGCGCCGCGACGACCATCTCCATTTTTTCCCGCGCATCGCGCGAGCTGGACTGCACAAGCGTGGAGTCGCGTGAGCTGGACGCTTCCAGCAGACCAGGTGAGATCGAGCGCACCGTATCCTGAATGTTGCGCAGAGCCGATTGCATGGCGGTATACATGCCGGATGCTTCGGTATTGGCCAGCGTATAGGCTTTGAGCGACCGCAGGCTGCGTTCAATACCCGCATAGGGTCCGTAATCCCCGGCCAGAGCGGCACCAAGATCAGCCTTGCGACCGGTCGAAACCTCTTTGGTGAGGCGCGCCATATCCAATTTCAATTTGGTCGTCAGGCGTTGCGACTGGTAGTTCTTTGCGAGATCACCATATGAAAGCAAGGTCATGGTCTAAATCTCCATCAAGCGGCGCATCATGTTGTCCAGGGTGGTCAACACTTTGGCATTTGCGGTGTAGGCTTGCTCGATAAGTACCAGCTGCTGCAATTCGTAATCAGTATCGACTCCGGCAGCTTTTTCCATTTCTATCAGGCTGGTTTGTTGTGACGAGGAATAGGTTTGCCTGTCTTCTGCAGAAGACAAATCGGCGCCGACGATCGACAGGAGGTCAGCCGACAACCCGCTTGCGGACCGGGCAACACCCAGAAAATCACCTGAGGCAGCCACGCGCTTTTCGGTCATGGCGCCATAGAGATCCTGAAGCAGGGCTGAGTTTCCGACCTCACCCGGCGTGACAGCGCCGAGACCGTCGCGCAGACGCCAGACTTCGCCGCCCTGATCCGGATCGACGAGGGCATTCAGCTTGATCCGCTCTGACAGCGCGACTTCTGAATCGGGATCTGCAACAATATCAAATGCGCTACCGCCATCGGTAAACAATCCCGGATCACCCGGAGCGCGGGTTCCGTCGATTGCCGGATCCTGGAAGCGCTCGATCAGATCGCGGGAAATGGCGTCGAGCTGCGACTGGGCACCAGTTGCCAATTCGTCCCGCACTTCAAACAGAGCCGCCAGGCTACCGCCTTTGATCGGACTGAAATTTCCGCTGGTTTCGATGCTGTTGCCATTGAGCGTAAGACCGGAAAGCGCGCCTGAATCTAAGGTCATTTCAGGCACGATCACCCCGACCTTGCTATAGGCAAACTCGCCAGCTTTGCCGTCAAGGATCACCGCATTGCCCGTGGTATACAGAGCGATAGTGCCTTTATCGCGTTCGATCATCTTGATCGGCACGATAGAGGCGATCTTGTCGACGCTTTGTTGGCGCAGATCTTGCAGGGTTGACGGATCTTCGCCCTTTGCAACGGCCCGCTTGATGTCGAGGTTCAGGTTATGCACCCGGGTCAGGGCTTCGTTGAGCTGACGAACCTGAACATCAATCTTTCCATCAGCGGCCATCCTGGCCTCTTGGATCTGATCGCTCGCCTTATTCAGCTTGTTGACCACATCATTCGCAGCCGTCACCACGGCAGACAGGCGTGCAGCGCTGTCGGGCCGGGAAGAGGCTTCGATAAAGGTGGTTTCGAGCGTGGCCAGACGCGCTGACAGTGATCCCGGTTCATCCGGTGTTCCCAATATGTTGGAAAATTCCGAATGGAATTTGGTCACTGTGTTGTCATACCCGGCGGCGGCATCGGCAAGGCGACGATCTTCCAGCAAACCGGCATCGACTTCGCGGCGAACCGCTACGACGTTGACCCCGGCCGTGGTGCCGGCGCCCGCGTAGCGGGTTCCCAGTTCGAGTTCGCGCCGCCCATAACCCGGGGTCATGGCGTTGGCGACGTTGGAGGAAACAAGCTCGGACGCACGGCGTGCCGCCGTGAGCCCCGAGAGGGCGTTGGAAAACGCATTGCCGCCAATGCTCATTTGTCAGCTCCTTTTCGTCCGCCCCCGCGTGATTACCGTTTGATGTTCGTCGTCTCCTGCAACATTTCATCGACGGTCTGGATAACTTTAGCGTTGGTTGAATAGGCCCGTTGCGTCTGGATCAGGTTGGTCAGCTCGCCAGCCACGTCGGTGGTCGAACCTTCCCGGGTAAAGCCAACAACTTCGCCCGTTGGCCCGTCACCGGCATCCCAAAGGAAGAACGACCCCGATGTCGGCGAGACCTGATAGGTCTGGTTCGAATGCGAGATCAGCCCGTTCGGGTTGGGAACATCGACCAACGGCACCTGATAGATGGTCCGGGTAAACCCGGTATCATAGGTGGCTGTCACATAGCCGTTATTGTCGATCTCAACTGAGGTCAGGTTGCCCACCGGCGAGCCATCCTTGGTGATCGACACCGGCGCGAAACTGTCAGACAGCTGGGTCAGGCCGCTGGCGGACCCGAGCACACCAATGGTTACGGTAAGCGGATCGGCATTGGGACCAACATCGATGGAGATTGTCCCTTCGACGGCGTCATAGTTGTCCCATGCGGCTGCGAGCGGAACCGAAGTCACCGATTGCAGCGTACCACCTGCGGCGCGGGAATCGTCAAAGACAAGTTCGTACACACCAACGGTCGCCCCAGCGGAAGCGGAATCGGTGATGGTCATTGTCCACGTGTTCGAAGGATCGGCAGGGGCGACCGGCACGGTCGGGGTAAAGGTCACATCCAGAGATTCTGATGTGCCCAGGTTGCCGAAATATTCAATCGAAAGCGGCATGTCATCGCCGCTTCCATCGTCCTGCGTGGCTGTGGCGGGCAGGTTGACGCCCAGATTCATCCGTGTGGTCGGGTCGCCTGCTTGTTGGTTCACCTGCACGGTGACCGGTTCCAGCGCGGTAACAGTGTCACGCGGATAGGTGCCCACATTACCATCGGCATCGGCGGGCCAGCCCATCAACACCAGACCGGTTTCGGTTTTCAGAATCCCGTTTTGGTCGGTGCGGAACGAGCCGGTCGTGGTGGTCAGCATCGGCAGATCACCGCCAGCATCCAGATAGGCTTCCTGTGTCACCGGAAGCATACCACGGCCTGAAATAGCGATATCGAGCGGGTTACCAGTGGAAATCAGGGGACCGTTTTCGTCGATCAGACGTTGCGTTGTCGCGCGGACACCGCCTGCCGAATATGTCCCAGCCCCGGCCATGCCGCCAATCACCAGCGCTTCAAAGTCCGCGGTGGAGCGTTTGTACCCGTAGGTTCCGGAGTTAGCGATGTTATCGGAAATGGTCGCCAGACGCGTCGCGTTGGCGTTCAGGCCGGCAACCCCGGCACTCAGCGAAGAGGATATGGTCATGGTTGCGCCTTTCTGCTGCAAGCCTCTGTCGCCATCAGGAATAACGCGTCCCGACTTAACAGAGGCCTAACAACTAAAATCCTTCGCGTTTCTTTGTCTCTTTCCTTCATATTTTCGACCTCAGCAGGATGAGCTCGATGCGATTATTGCGAACTGACATCGGATCGCGCACGGCGGGCTTGCGGTCAGCATGGCCGGTTACGCGTTGCACGCGGCGGTCAGGCAGGGCTTCGTCATGCAGCAATTTGCGCACGGCATCGGCCCGGGCTGAGGACAAATCCCAGCCGGTTTGCTCGGCCACCACGATTGGTTGCGCGGCAACATTGCCTTCGATTGCGATTCCGTTGGTCACCAGCGAGAAAATCTGCGTCATCATCGAGACCAGATCCCGGGTCAGCTCGGTTGGCTCTGCGGTTTGACCCACGAAGAGCGGTTCACCGACCACGTCATAAAGCTGGATCACCAGCCCTTCATCGGTGATTTCCGTAATGATATGGCGGCGTTCCAGATCGCTCACCATGCTCTCGCCGGAATTACCCATCAGCAATTCATTGATATCAGACAAGGCCTTAGCTTCAGCGTCGCCCGAGCCTTCACTGGTCGAGGCTGCAGGTGCTGCCGATGCGGCGGACAGATCGCTCGGCACACCGCCATGGCCATTATGTGCCAGAGTTTCCTCAACAAAAACGCTGTCACCACCAAAGGCGCCATCGCCACCGCCCGAGGCACGCATCAGCGGGATCGACGGGTTAAAGTAATCCGCCAGCCCTTTGCGTTGCTTTTCGGTCGTTGCGTTTAGCAGCCACATCAACAAGAAGAATGCCATCATTGCGGTCACGAAGTCGGCATAGGCCACCTTCCATGCACCACCATGGTGGCCTCCACCGGAGACCTTTTTCACCTTCTTATAGATGACAGGCGCATTACTTTGTGCGCTCATCCCACCACCTCATATTTTCACCCGTGGATCAGAATGGCGCCCCCACATTAAGATGCGCTTAATATCCACAGCTGTCTTTGGATTTTCGCAACGATGGTTAACAGGCGTTAACGGCGTGAGCCGCTGCTTTCCCGTTGTTTTCCGATCATATGGCGAATGCGGGCTTGTCGGGGCCGGACCGGGCTGTCAGGTTTGCTGCAACCGATACTATTGGAGAGATTTCATGCGCCGCTTTGTTTTTGCTGCCGCTCTGGCCTTGACTGCCGCCCTGCCCGCTACTGCCGACGAGCTGGAAAACCTGGTTGATCAATATGTGAACCTGCCGTCCAATCAGTCCATGCTCGATAGCATGCTGTCGCCGGAGATGATGGCGCAGCAGATCGCGATGAGCATGCCGCCCGAGGCGAACCTGTCTGATGACAAGATTGCCCGGCTGGGTGACTTGATGGCGGGTAAGATGCAGGAATTGCGGCCTGATATGGTAGAGGCGATGAAGACTGCGATGGTCGCGCATTTCACCACAGAAGAATTAGAGGCGCTGCTCGAATTCTATCAGAAAGATGCTGGTGCTTCTGCGATGTCAAAAATGCAGCCCTATATGGCTGATTTCACTGCGCAAATCATGCCGAAATTCTCTGCCATGCAGCAGCAGATGCTGCCGGAGATTATTGCGATCATCGAAGAGTAAGTCTTTACGGTCGCCTTCACCGCCACGGGCAAGGTGAGGGGAGATAGCATTTTCGCAAAGACGCAGCTGTCAGCATGGCGGCTGCGTCTTCTCCGTTTCTGAGCCGGGAGCGCTGCGCATTTTACTCTGACTCAGATCAAAGGAGGGGAGCAGAATCCATGTCAGGTTTCCTACGCGCTGACTAGGAGACCTCCCGATGCCAAAGATCTTTGAAACCCCACTCTACCCCTATGTGCGCAGCCCGGATCAGGACGGGGAAGAGATCAAGCGCCATAAGGTGGTGATCGTTGGCGCCGGGCCGGTTGGTCTGGCGCTGGCCATTGATCTGGCTCAGGCCGATGTGCCGGTGTTGTTGCTCGACGAGAATGATCGCGATTCCTTTGGCTCCCGCGCCATTTGCTTTGCCAAACGGCCGCTGGAAATCCTTGATCGCCTCGGCTGTGGACAGCGGATGGTGGATAAGGGCGTGGAATGGGGAGACGGCAAGGTCTTTTTTGATACACGCGAGGTCTACGGGTTCGAGCTGTTGCCGGAAAAGGGCCATCAGCGCCCCGCTTTTATCAACCTGCAGCAATACCATTTTGAAGATTACCTGCTCGACCGGCTGCGTGACCTGCAATCCGAAGGCAAGCCGATTGAGTTTCGCGGTGGCAACAAGGTGGATGCGATTGGCGATCACGAGAATGGCGTGGTGGTCGAGATCGACACCGAGGAAGGCCCTTATGAGATCATGGCCGATTGGCTGGTCGCCTGCGATGGGGCCACCTCGCCGATCCGCCGGATGATGGGGCTGGATTTCACCGGTAAGGTGTTTGAAGACAATTTCCTCATCGCTGATGTGATCATGAAGGCCGAATACCCGTCGGAACGCTGGTTCTGGTTCGACCCGCCCTTCAACCGTGGCCAGTCGGCACTGCTGCACAAGCAGCCCGATAATGTCTGGCGGATTGATTTCCAGATCGGTTGGGACATTGATCGCGAAAAAGAGCTGAAACCGGAGAATATCGATAAGCGCCTGCGCGCGATGCTGGGCAAGGATGTGGAATATGAGCTGGAATGGAGCTCGATCTACACCTTCCAGTGCCGTCGGATGGAGCAGTTTCACAAGGGTCGGGTGATCTTTGCCGGGGACGCGGCGCATCAGGTCAGCCCGTTCGGCGCGCGTGGGGCCAATTCCGGGCTGCAGGATACCGACAACCTTGGTTGGAAGCTGAAGCTGATCACCGAGGGCAAGGCGCCCGCCAGCCTGCTGGACAGCTACGATGCCGAACGCATCTATGCCGCCGATGAAAACATCCTCAACTCTACCCGCTCGACCGAGTTCATTACCCCGAAATCGGAGATGAGCCGGATCTATCGCGATGCCGTATTGAAGCTGTCGGAAGAGAATGAATTTGCCCGACCCTTCGTGAATTCCGGGCGGCTGAGCGTGCCTGCGATCTATGACCAATCGCCGCTCAACACGCCGGATGCGCTGGAAGGTGGCCCGGAGGAAACCCGCCCCGGCGCTCCCTGTCCCGATGCGCCTTTGGGCGATGGCTATCTGCTCCCGGCGCTGGGCGGGCAGTTTACTCTGCTCGCGATCAATACCGAGGCACCGGATAGCGTGGCGTTGGATGGGATCGTGACCAACCGGTTGGCGATCTCGACGAAAGACGATACCAGCGGGCTGATCGCCGCGCGCTATCTCGGCAAGGCGACATCGGCGCTGTATCTGATCCGCCCGGATCAGCATGTCGCTGCCCGTTTCCCCGAATATGACCAAGACCAGATCCGCTTTGCGCTCGCGCGGGCGACCGGAAAGGAGGCCTGACATGGCCCGGCTGACCCGCATTCCGAATATCGACAATCCCGATGATTTCTATGCCGAGCTGCTGGCCGCTCATGAGGGGTTGAGCAAAGCCGAAAGCGATGCGCTGAATGCCCGTCTTGTGCTGGCGCTCGCCAATCATATCGGTGATCGCGAGGCGCTGAGCGAAGCTGTAGAGCTGGCGAAGGCGGCAGAATAGGGTCGCCCCGCCAGCGCCGTTTTACGCCATCTCGGGCATTTTCGGGAAATGCGGCGCGCCCTCGGTCAGCGAATGCCAAGCGGGAGCCGAGCTGACATAGATATCCATCTGCGGGGCAAGATCACTGCTGTCATCCAGCGCCCCGACTTTCACCGGTATGAAGGGCTCATGTGCTGGCTCGCTCCAGAGCGGTGTGCCGCAACTTGGGCAAAAGGCCCGCGCCACGATGCCGCCGCTCGCCCCCGGTTTCTGAAAGCGTTTCGGCTCGCCTTGCAGCAGCTTAACCGCGCCTTTCGGGGCCAGCGCCACGTAATTCGCGCCGCCGCCCGACAATTTCTGGCAATCGGTGCAATGGCAGGCCCCGGTTCCCAAAAAATCTTCGGTCACTTCAAACCGGATCTCGCCGCAGGCACATCCACCAAGTCGTTTCATCATGATCTCCATATTCGTGATGAGGTGGTCTTAGCGGAGGCCTCCTGACAGCATTCTGTCAGGAGCCTTTCACCCAAAAAACAAAACCCCGACCTTTCAGCCGGGGTCTCTCGTCGCGCAAAGTGCGGGACTTATTTGTTCGGGTCGGTCGCCAGACGCAGATAGGGGAACAGCTCGCGCACGCCCTCGAACTTCTGTTTCGCATCTTCAGTGCTGACGCTCAGCGCTACCACCACGTCTTCGCCCGGGGTCCAGTTGGCCGGGGTGGCAATCGGCGCGCCATCGGTGGCCATCACCGCATCCAGCGCGCGCAGCACCTCGGCAAAATTGCGGCCCACCGACATCGGATAGGTCATCGACAGGCGCAGTTTCTTGTCCGGGCCAAAGATGAATACCACCCGGACCGAGGCCGAATGGGCGGCCGTGCGGCCATCGGGCAGATAGGCTTCGGCGGGCAGCATATCGAGCTGTTTCGACACCGCCAGATCGTCATCAGCAATGATCGGAAAGCCCGCAGGCGCCCCGGCATAGCTGGAAATGTCTTCCTTCCACTTCACATGCTCTTCGGCACTATCCACCGACAGCCCGATCACCTTTACTCCACGTTTTGCCCATTCATCGGCCAGTTGCGCAACGGCGCCGAATTCGGTGGTGCAGACCGGGGTGAAGTCTTTCGGGTGCGAAAACAGGATCGTGTAGCTGTCGCCGATGAAATCGTGAAAGTCGATCTCGCCCTGATCGGTGCGAGCATGGAAATTGGGAACGGTATCGTTGATGCGCAGGGCCATCTTATCCTCCAGGTCACTAGTATGCGTTGCTTTTTAGAAAGGTTCTAAATTGTCTTTTTCAACCCTTAGTCGGGCAGAAAACGCGTGGCAATGCCAGTAAAAAGTGACGATGGGCTAACTCTGGCTCAGGTGTCGAGCGGACGCCCTTCTACACGATGGCCGTAGAGAACCGTCAGAATGACGACGCCAAATAGCATGACGGGCCAACTAATGAGTGTCTGCGCGGCCCAGGCAAGAAGCTCAATTGGGATCAAATGCCCGACCAGTTCCGACAGTGCTAATGGCACGGTCCATGTGAGCCCAGTTGCAATTGCGATTGCCGCCGTGAAGCCACGGGTCAGCTTCCAGCTTTCCTCAAGCTTCATAAGCTTCCCCACCGAGGCAGCAGGTAGGACCAACCCCCAGCGAACGGCAAGTAATGCCACGAGGAACGAGGTGATCATTACCAGACTGACCGACATGAAGATGCGTGTTGAACTGGTTTCTCCGATGGATGCGCCGAACAATCCAGCGGGAATGACCAAAACTATTATTATTCCGGCCAAAGCCACTGTCATTGCCAGCGCCCTCAGAATGTATCTTCCATAGGTGCGTTTTGTAAAAGCCCTGACGTAGCTCGTGTCTTCCAGCAATACGTAACGGTGGACCAATACGGCCATAAACGCCATCGCAAGCAGGTGGAGCGAGTTGGCGAGCAGGATGAACACAAGTTGACGGCTGGTCATCGGCGTTTGCGTTTCCTCCACGAACGGATCTGGGAAGATGGTTGTGACCCAGCCAGTGTTTGAATTGTTCGCAATCACCACGCTGAGAATAGTAAAAATGACGAAAACGGGCAGCGTCAGTTTTGCCAGCGTTACGGCATTTCCCTTGAGGATCGACAGGGATTTCAAGGTCAGGTTGAGAGCTTTCACGCGCGGCTCCTGCAAACAAATAACATCAATAGGTTGTGTAGTGAAAAAACAGATCAGCCAGCGCGGATCAACACCTTCAAAAGGCGGGGACGGAACCGGGGCTTTTCTTATGCCCTCATGCGTCGAGCGAACGCCCTTCGACGCAATGGCCATAAAGCGTGGTCAGAGTCACCGCGCCCCAGACCATGAAGGGCCAGGCCACCAGCATCTGAGCGAGCCATCCCAATAGGGGAAATGGCAGCGCATGGCCGACGATCTGGCCCAATGCTGCGGCGCTCGCCCAGTTTGCCAGAAGAGCGATGAAAATGGCGACGCTTTGCCCGCGGCTGGCGCGAAAGCTTCCGCGTAGGGTCATTTTTTCGCCGATCGCAGCCGCGGGCAGCACCAGCGCCATGCGCAGAAACA
>JARRIY010000066.1:0-18878 GCA_037379985.1 Maritimibacter sp. | reverse complement strand
ATTTCGCGCATTGCCATGGCGGGGGTTGCGCTTTGGTATATTCAGCGCAGCTATGGCGGGCTCAAGGCCCCGAGCATGGCCGCGCTGGTGCCCGACTTCAAACCCATTGCCAGCATCGCCTTTCCCGCGATCCTCGCCAATATCGCCACCCCGATTGGCAGCGCCTATGTAACCCGCGCGGCGGCAGAGTTCGGCGAGGCGGCGGTCGGCGGGATGGCGATCATCGGGCGTCTGACCCCCATCGCCTTTGCGCTGATCTTTGCCATGTCCGGCTCCATCGGCCCGATCATCGGGCAGAACTTTGGCGCAGGCCGCCATGACCGGGTGCACGAGACCTTCAACCGCAGCATGGTGCTTATCGTGATCTATGTGATCCCCGTTGTCGCCGTTCTGTTCCTGCTGCGCGCACCCATCGCGGATCTGTTCAAGGCCGATGGCGAAGCCCGCACCCTGATCTATCTGTTCTGCGGTCCGCTATCGCTGGCATGGATCTTCAACGGCGTCATCTTCATCGCCAATGCCGCCTATAATAACCTTGGCCACCCATTCTATTCCACTTGGGTCAATTGGGGCCGCAATACTTTGGGTGTCTTTCCCTTCGTCTATATCGGCGCGCAATTCTGGGGGGCGAGCGGCGTTTTGATCGGCCAGATCGCAGGTGGCGTGGTGGTGGCGGTCCTGTCATTCCTGCTCGCCCAACGCGTCATGCAAAAAGCCGAGCGCAGTCAGGTTATCCTGCCCGAGACCCCGCCAATCGTGGATCGGCCCTTCACAATCGCCAACCACCGCAGATAGCGAGTGCAGCTGTCTTGAGAGTCGGGTGAGCGCCTTCGGCATCGTGGCGTGGCAGAATGTCGCGGCTCGATAATACTGCCTTGATCCGGTGGATCGATCTGGCCATGCACGAGGGGTATTATCGATGAGCCGCAGGTGGGGGGATATGCGTTTTGCTCTGGCCATGCTGACCGTTCTGGCTCTTCTGGGCCGTGCTGTCGTGCCTGGCGGTTACATGATGCAAAGCTCTGCCGATGGCCGTGTCGAGATCGTCATCTGTACCGAAGGCGGCACTGGCACCCTGTGGCTGGATGCCGACGGTAGCCCGATCGACCCTGCTGACGAGCAAACGGGCGACAAAAGCACAGGCGATGATGGCACCTGCCCCTTTGCCTTGAGCGCGATCTCGGCCATGGCCGAAATTTCCGCCATGATGCCGGAATTTGTCCGCTTGCCGGTGCGATTACAGCTCGACGCCAATACCGACCAACGCGTACGCATCGCCATTCTGGCGATCAATTCCGCCCGCGCGCCTCCATCCCTGATCTGATGTTTTGCTGAGCGGGTGCAACGGACAAACCGTTGCCCCAACACACTCATCCGACAGTGGAAATCCCTATGACTCCTTTTTTCAAGGCGCCTGGACTGGTGCTTGCCTCAATGGCCGCACTGCGTATTGCGCCGCCTCTCACCACCGCAAAACGGGCGAAACCGAGCAAACTGCGCGCGCCGATTGCTCTGGCCTTTGCCGCTCTGGTGGCGCTCTCGCCCGTCACCGCCCGCCCCGCTTTGGCCGACGCGGCCTCTCCGAAAGTGGCGGTGCTTTCGACCGAGTTTGTCTTGCCCGCCAAGTTCCGTCTGCTCGCCGAAGGCGCAGAGCAGGAAGGGGTCGAGCTCGACTGGCGTCAGGTCGATCTTGCCACGCCCGCAGACATCGCTTCGGCGCTGGAAGGGGCCGACATTCTGGTGATCGACGCACCGCGCGTTGACGATATCGCGGTCGTCGAAAAAGCCGCAGGCGATGCGATCCGCGCGGCCAACCTGCCCGGGGTGCGGATTTCGGTGATGAACTGGGCATCGCGCAGCGAAGCCCTTGGCGGGATTGACCCGGCGCTTGCCGCGCAAATCTACGCCTATTGGGTGGCAGGCACGCGCGAGAACCACCGCAATCTTGGCCGCTTCGTCGCCGCCATGGTGCGCGGCGAGGATCTGGCCCAGGTGCCCGCGCCGGTCGATCTGCCCAATGGCGGGATCTACCACCCGGCAGCGGACCGCATTTTTGCCGATTTGCCCAGCTATCTGAGCTGGTGGGAAGGCCGGAATGGCCCGCGCGGCACCCGTCCGGTGTTGGGTATGGAGTTCTCGTCCTCCTACATCTCCGATGGTCAGACCCGGATGCTCGATGACATCGTGACCGGGATCGAAGCAAAAGATGCCGTACCGCTGGCCTTCTACCGGGGCTCGCGTTTGGCAAGTGGTCGGCCCGCCAGTTCGGGCAAGCCCGCAGATGGGGCGCAGCCCTCGGGCCGCCCTGCCGCGACCGGCAAACCGGAAGGCGCTGCCACCCAATCCTCCGGATGGCCCCGCGCAGATGCCGCAGCGGCTGAGGCCGATGATACGGGGCTGGCCTATCCGAACCCGAAAGACAGTACCCGCCCGGTAGCCCCCGAGCCGCTGATCACCCTCGATGGTGAAACCCTGCCGGATGTGCTCTTCGTCAACACCTTCATCGGGGTCAATCCCGATGGGCGCAAAGCCTGGCTGCAATCAATGGGTCTGCCGGTCCTCCACCTGATGAGCTACCGCGAAGTCGACCGGGCGGTCTATCTGGACGACAATGTCGGCATCACTCCGTTCCACCTGCCCTTCACCCTGACCAATTCGGAATATATCGGCATGCAGGATCCGATCATGCTGTCGGTGATCGAAGATGGCGTGATCACGCCGCTGCCCGAACAGCTCGAACTGGCGCTTGGCAAGGCGGTGCGTCTGGCCGATCTGCGCCACCGCCCGAATGCTGAAAAACGCGTGGCGATGGTGTATTGGAACACCCCCGAGGGCGAAACCAATATGGGCGGCTCGAACCTGAACCTGCCGCGTTCGATGATCGATCTGGCCGAAGCGATGCGCCTGGCAGGCTATGCGATTGATCCCTTCACCGAAGAAGAGGTGATCGAGCGCGCCCATCGGATGATGGCACCGCGCTATCGCGAGGAAGCGATCAACGAGCTGGCCCGCAGCGAGGATTGGGCGTTTCTGCCGATGAGCACCTATCGCGCCTGGTTCGATACGCTGCCGCGTGAGGTGCGCCTGCGCATCGACACCGCCTGGGGCTTGCCCGAAGAAAGCCAGTGGCAGGCGATGCGCGATGGCGAAATGGGCTTCATCATTCCGCGTCTGGATCTTGGCAACCTCATCATCCTGCCGCAGCCGCCGCGCGGCATGATCCCGATGGCGGGCATGGAAGACATGGCCGATATGGAGCATGACCTCTTTCACGATGACGCGGTGCCGGTGAACCATCCTTATCTGGCCACCTATCTGTGGCTGCGCCAGAACGAGGACGCGCTGATCCATTTCGGCACCCACGGCACCCAGGAATGGACCCCAGGCAAGGAACGCGGGCTTTGGGCCTATGATGACCCGATGCTGCTCGCGGGCGATATTCCGATCCTTTATCCCTATATCGTCGACAACATCGCTGAAGCGATCCATGTCAAACGGCGCGGGCGGGGCGTGGTGGTCAGCCACCAGACCCCGGCCTTTGCCCCGGCGGGCCTTTCGCCCGACCTCACCAAGCTCAACGATCTGTTCCGCGAGTATCACACCGTGGTCGAAGGCCCGGCGCGCGAACAGTTGCGGCTGAGCATCACCGAAACGGCGGTGAATATCGGTCTCGACAAGGATCTGGGGCTTGAGGAAGGCGCGCTGGCAGCGGATTTCGAAGCCCATGCCCGCGATCTGGAAACCCTGCTGGAAGATCTGGGCAGCCAGATGCAGCCGCTTGGCCTGCACACCTTCGGCACCGGGCCAGATACCGAGCTCGCGATGGCGTCGAACATCATGCAGATGATGGGCGCGCCTTTCTACGAAGCGCTCGGCGTCGATCCCTCTGTGATCTTCACCGCAAGCTCTGAAACCCTGGCCGATACCGAGCCGATGCGCTTTGTCTCAGCCCATATTCTGGGCGACGAACCTGCTGATCCCGGCCTTTCTGAATGGGTCGAGAAAGGGCGCATGTTCCGTGATATGCTCGATGGTTCGGGCGAAATATCGGCGGTGCTGACCGGGCTTTCCGGCGGCTGGATCGACCCCTCCTATGGCGGCGATCCGATCCGCAACCCCGACGCCCTGCCCACCGGGCGCAATATCTACGGCTTCGATCCGACGCGCATCCCGACCCGCAACGCCTATGCGGCGGCGCAGACGGCGATTGACGATCTGATCGCCGACCACACCGCCGAGCACGGCGCGCCACCCAAGAAACTCGCCTTCACCATGTGGAGTACCGAAACCATGCGCCATCTGGGCATGTTGGAGGGCCAGATCATGGTGGCGATGGGCGTGCGCCCGATCTGGGACGAAGGCGGGGTCGTGACCGGTATGGAGGTCATTCCGGCCGAAGAGCTCGGGCGTCCGCGTATCGACCCGATCATCTCGATCACCGGTCTGTACCGCGACCAGTTCCCCAATGTGATGGAGCGCTTTAACGAAGCCATCGCGGCGGTGGCAGCGCTGGATGAAGGGCCAGAGCAGAACCCGCTGCGCGCCAATACCGCGCGGATTGCCGATGCGCTGCGAGCGGCGGGGGTCGAAGGCGGCGTTGCCGACGACTATGCAATCACCCGCATCTTCGGCGCGGAAAGCGGCCAATACGGCACCGGCCTGCCCGATGCGGTGATGATGAGCGGTGATTGGGAGGAAGATGACGGCCAGCTTGCCGAAGGCTATCTGATGCGTATGGGTTGGGCCTATGGTCCTGATCCTGCCAATTGGAGCCAGCGGCTGGGCGATGGCAGCCTTGATGGCATCAACCCCTATGCGATGCAGCTCGAAGGCACCGACGCTGTGGTATTCTCGCGCTCGTCCAACCTGCGCGGTTTGCTCGATACCCAGCATCCGTTCGAATATCTCGGCGGTCTATCCATGGCCGTCCGGGCGATCGATGGAGAAAGCCCACAGCTCTACATTTCGAACATGCGCGACCCGAACCGGACCAGGCTGCAATCGGCAGAAGGGTTCATGGCCTCCGAGCTGCGCGCCGTCTACCAGCACCCGCGCTGGGTGGCCGAGATGCAGACCGAAGGTTTCGCCGGGACCGAGCAACTGCTCAAAACCGTCGATAACTTCTGGGGCTGGCAGGTGATGGACCGCAACATCGTGCGCGATGATCAGTGGCGCGAGTTCATGGCCGTCTATGTCGAGGATCGCTATGAGCTCGGCGTGCGGGAGTGGTTCGAACAGACCAACCCGCAGGCGATGGCGCAGATCACCGAGAGGATGATCGAAGCGGTCCGCAAAGGCTATTGGGAGGCCGATGAGGAAACGCTGAAAACCCTGCTTGAGGTCTATACCGAAGTGGCTGCGGCGCATGACGTGGTGTCGAATAATACCGACTTCACCGAATTTGTGGCCACCGAGGCGGCGGGCTTTGGGCTGACCCTCGCCGCGATGGTGCCCGAGGCGCAGCCTGCCGCGCCGTCCGAACCGGCTGCGGGCACGCCTGAAACGGTCACCGGGCAGCAGCTTCGCGAAGCCTCGCAAGAGCCCGCCCCCCCGGCACCGCCGGTCTATTACGCCCTGATCCCGCTGGCTCTGATCGGGCTGGGCTTTCTCTGGCATCTGGTGGCGCTCTGGCGCCGCCGTCCCCTCATTTCGAATGGAGACATCGCATGAACACCCTCGAAACCCTGATGTTTGAAATATCCAAACTCTTCCTCACCCCGGTGCTGGCAATCCTGTCGCTGATGTTTGTCGCGGCGCTGCTGGGGCTTGGCGGCTTTCTGGCCGAACTGGCGGTGCGGGGCACGGGGCGCGGCGGCATGCGCCCGCTGGCCCGCTTTCGCGCCGCCAATCCCGGTGTCAGCCGCGATGCGCTGGAGCTGCATCTGCTGCGCCGACTCGAACCGCTGCGGGTAATCTCGCGGGTGGCCCCGATGCTCGGCCTCGTCGCCACGATGATCCCGATGGGCCCGGCGCTGGTGGCGGTAAGCCAGGGCGATACGGCGGGCATTGCCGAAAACCTCGTGATCGCCTTCGCGGCGGTGATCATCGCCCTGCTTTCGGCGGCGATCACCTATACCGTGCTGACGGTGCGCCGCCGCTGGCTTCTGGAAGAGTTGGAAGAAATCCTCAGCGTACCCTACGCCCAGCTTGCCGAGGTCGTGCCCATGTCGGAAGCGCCGATGCCCGAGGTGGCCCATGTCTGAGCTGCAAAAGGCCGAGATTCATCACGGGCTCGGGGTGCTGGATGACGATGACGGCGACGATCCGATCCTGTCGGTCGTCAATATCATCGACGTGTTCCTTGTGATCATTGCGGTGCTGCTGATCACGGTGATGGAAAACCCGCTCAATCCGTTCTCTGCCGATCAGGTGACGGTGATCAAGAATGCCGGGCAACCCGACATGGAGATCACCGTCAAGGACGGCAAGGAAATGAAGACCTTCACCTCAACCGGCGAGATCGGCTCGGGCACCGGCACCAAGGCAGGCATCGCCTACCGGATGGAAGACGGCACGATGGTCTATGTCCCGCAGGAGACCGGGCAAGAGTAACCAAACCACCGCGCCGTGCCACACCCCCGTGGCGCGGCGCACGAATGTGCCGTTATGAACAGGCCGCCAAACGGGGTATCGGGAGCCAGGAAACCGAGCGATCAGGTTCCCATACCTCCTACAGTGCCAAAGACGCATTGTCCTGATTGACGCGGGCTATGCGTCCCATTGCGGATGCGGGGCTCCGAGGGTTTGCAGGCTTTCCGCCGGGGTGTCGTTGATGCGCTCCAGCAGCAGGCGGGCCAGCTCGTTCCCGGCCGCGATCACATCTTCGCCGATCAGGTCGATATCGGGAAAGACGGTGGGCAGAATGTCTGAATTCTGTTTCACCACCACCGGAATATCCAGCCCGGGGCGGATACCGCCTTCGCGCAGCCCGCTGAACAGGGCGAGGGCGAGGATTTCGTTGTCGCAGATAATGCCGTCGGGCCGGTCCACCATCTGGGCAAGCTTGGCACCAAAGCGGCGTTGCGCCTGACTGGAGCTATCCACATCGAATTTTTCAGCCACCCGGGTACGGATGTTATGGCGGGTCGCTGCCTGGGTGAAAGACTGGACGATGGTATGGTGGTTGGTGGTGTGATCATTTGCGGAAAACAGCATCACGTCGCGACACCCGCGCGCGGCCAGCCGCTCGACCGCCATTTCCACAAAGGCCTGAGAATCGAAATCGTGATAGGGGTGCGGACTGTAAAACTCGGTGCGCCCGTGGGTTACAAAAGGCAGCCCCGCATCGGCGAGCAGCTGCACACGCGGATCGCGCGGCGCGGTATGGGTCAGGATGATCCCGTCGGCCAAGCGGTTTTGCAGCAGATACTGCACGGTTTCCACCGAGCCGGTGCGATTGAAATCCGGGGTGACGTTGAGGTGATACCGGGTGCCGTCGATGGTCTGACCGATCCCCTCGATCAGGTGGCGGGTGAATTCGATGGAATGCGCGGTGCCGTCGAGCACCAGCGCGATCACATTGGTCTTGCCGGTGCGCAGGCGGACCCCGGCGCGATCAGGCACATAGCCCAGCCGTTCGGCGGTTTCGAGCACCTTGCGCCGCGTCTCTTCGCGCACCGCGCTGCCCCCGCGCATCGCCAGCGAAACGGTCGACATGCTCAGCCCGGTCGCTTCTGAGACGGTTTTCAGGGTGGGGCGCTCGTTTTGAGCGGGTTTGGGGGTCCCGTGCACTGACATCGAAAAACTCCCGGTTGTCCTGTCGCAAGCCCACAGTACCGCACGAATCGCAGCGTTGCAATTTTGATGTAACGTTGCAATTCGCAGGTGTTACATTCTGCCACATCTCAGCAAGATTTGCGAAATACCACTAATAATCAAGAAGTAGGGCCAGATTTTCCCTTTGCTAATTTTAGTTGCAACGTTGCGATAGATTTCGTTACCTTACTCGTGTTGGAAGTCACCAAACGCTTTGGTGGCGCAGCTCGGGAGGAGAGAATGAAGATTTTTGGTTCACTTATGGCTTCCGCCGCGGCGATGACGCTGATGTCATCGGCGGCGCAGGCAGATGTGTCGATCATGTATGCCGAATGGCTATCGGCGCTGGTTGAGCCGGGTATTGCCGCCTATGAGCAGGAAACTGGCGAGGAAGTGAACGCGATCAAGCTGCCGGGCGATGGCTATGTCGAACGGCTTGCGCTTGACCTCGCTTCCGGCACTGCCGCCGATGTGGTTCAGCTTGATAGTTACGTGGTGTCCGAGATGGCCTCGTCGGGCTATCTGAAAGCGCTCGACGATCAGCTCGCGGGCTGGGATCAGTACCCCTATTACATGAAGGGCCTGACCGACGTCGTGTCCTATGATGGCAATGTGTTCGCACTGCCGACCGATACCGATGTGCGGATGCTCTGGTACAATAAATCGGTGATGGAAGCCGCAGGCATTGCGAAGCCGTGGGAGCCGAAAAGCTGGGATGACGTGCTGGACACGGCGCGCCAGATCAAAGAAAAAACTGGCATCGACAACGCCCTTGTGATCCCCGCCGGGACCAAACAGGGCGAAGCTGCCACCATGCAGGGCTTCTATATGGCGCTGCTTGGCGCCGATGTGCCGGAAGGTGGGCGTAACCGTCTGCGCGACTGGGCGGCCGGTAAATGGGTGGGCGACAGCCCGGCAATCCGCCGTGTGCTTGAGCTTTATAAAACCGTCTATGTCGACGAAGAACTCGGTACCGCCGCGATCAACTATGCCACCGATATCGGCGCTGCCACCCGCGAGGGGGTGAAGGCCGGAACGATTGGCATTCTGGCCTCGGGAAGCTGGGAAAACGCCTGCTTCTGGGATTGCAACGGCGAGAACGTGCCGAGCCAGGAAGAGCGTGACAAGGTTGTGGGCTGGACGCCCTGGCCGGGCTCAGGCCTGCCAGACACCAAAGCCACGACCAATATCTCGGGCGGCTGGGCCATCGGTGTGAACAAAACCGCATCTGACCCCGACGCGGCGTTCAAACTGCTGACCACGATCTTTGACGCTGGCAATTTCGGCGACTGGACCGTGACCAACAAGCGGATGGCCGTGCGTACCGATATCGCCGAATCCGACGCCTATCAAAGCGATCCGTATCTGGCCAAAGCCACGCTGTTGGCCGCCGAGACGACCGGCCGCGATACCTATCCCGGCTATCAGATCGTATCGTCGCTCGTGCAGCAAATGACGGCGGATATTCTTGATGGTGTGAGTGTCGATGACGCGGTGAGCGAATATCACAGCGCGCTTGTCGATGAATTCGGCGAAGACGCCGTGATCACCTACGAATAATCACCACCACCAATCACCTGGCCCGGGTTTCGACTCGGGCCAGTTCCACGGCGGGGGAACGAAATGTCATTGCGCGACGATGCAAAACCCTGGATCGGGTCGAATCTGACTCTGGTCCTACTGGGAGCTCTGCCGGCTTTGCTGCTGGTTGGGGCGCTGATCTATTTCACCATCTGGGTGCTGACCTTCAGCTTTACCGACCTCACCCTTGTGGGGCCGAAATCGGTGAACTGGCACTGGGTGGGCTTTGACAATTTCGAACGCCTGTTCACCCGGCGCGGCTTTCTTGGCTCGCTCTGGACAACGATTGTCTTCACCTTCACCTCGGCGGTGCTCGGCCAGAGTGTGCTCGGCTTCGCACTGGCAGCGGTGATGCGCACGATCCGCTCGCGCCTGCGCACGGCGCTGGAAGTGGCGATCATGCTGGGCTGGCTGCTGCCCGATATCGTGGCGGCGTTCCTGTGGTCGGCGACCACCGCAGAAGCCGGGCTGATCAACCGGCTGATCATCGCGCCGCTCGGCTTTGAACCGATCAACTTCATCAATGATTTCGCGTTTCAGGTGGTGATCGTGGCGAATGTCTGGAAGGGCACGGCCTGGTCTTACCTGCTGTTCTCGGCGGCGCTGGATGCCGTTCCGCGCGAAGTGGTCGAGGCTGCCAAAGTGGACGGCGCCACCGCGATGCAGCGCATCCGCCGGGTGATCCTGCCAATGATCCGCTCGCATATCGCCACCAACACCCTGTTCATCACCATCTGGACCTTCACCTATTTCCCGCTGATCTACGCGCTCACCGGCGGCGGCCCCGGCCGACGCACCGAGGTGCTGGCGATCTTCATGTATAAGCAGAGCTTCGGGATCGGAAAGCTGGGTTATGGCTCGGCGATCTCGGTGGCGATGCTGCTGATCGTGGGGCTCCTGGCGGTGTTCTATATGCGTCTGCTGAAGGAGCCTGAATGATGGACCAGCAACCGTCACGCCTGACCGCCATCGCGCTGTCCTTCATCGCCGTCATCTGGGTCAGCCCCTTTGCCTGGCTCATCCTCAATGCGATCAACCCGGCGGCTTCGGGCCAGCTGGCCCTGCCTGCCGAGATTGGCGCCGATAACTTCATCCGTGCGATCTCGGGCCGGTCCGGGCTGCAATTCCTGAACTCGCTGATCATCGCGGGGGGCACGGCCACGCTGACCGTCGCCGTGGCGGCCGGGGCGGCCTATCCGCTGTCGCGGCTGCGTATTCCGGGGCGCGATGCGTTGCTCTGGTCGCTGGTTCTGCTTCGGATGATGCCTTCGACCGGGCTGATCATCCCGATCTATTTCGCCGCGCAAAAGATGGGGCTTCTCAACCATCTCGGCATCATTCTGGCGCTGTCGATCATGAACCTGCCCTTTGCACTGCTGCTCCTGAAAAACTTCTTCGACACCGTGCCGGTCGAGCTGGAAGAGGCCGCGCATGTCGAAGGGGCCACGCTGTTTCAGATCGTTACCCGCATCGTGCTGCCGCTGTCGCGCGCCGGGCTCGCGGTGGTCTGGTTCTTCACCTTCACCACGGCCTGGAACGAGTTCCTGCTGCCGCTGATCTTTTCCCGTGTCGAAGCGGGCTTCCCGATGTCGGTTGGCCTTTACGCCGCTTTCGGCCGTCAGGGCGCCATCGATTACGGTTTTCTTGCCGCTTACTCCATCGTCTACGCCGCTCCGGCGATTGGGGTCTATTTCCTCCTGCGGCGCAATATGAACACCGGCTTTGCCGGAGTGGGAGTCAAAGGATGACGCAGCTCTATAAAAACCAAAGCTTGAACGCCTGTGCGACGATTTGCAGTCCAAGGTACTCACGCCGATCCCGACCGAGATCGACTGGCGCTTCACCACTGAAGACATGTCCCCCGAAGCAGCGCTGGCTGCGAATTGGTCGGCCTGGCCGGAATTTGGCCCGCGCACGGTCTGGGGGCGCAAGCAAGGCCATACCTTTATCGCTGCAGAGATCGAGGTGCCCGAGGCTGCTGCCGGCGGCGTTTTGCTGCTTAAGTTCACGTCCCAATGGCAAGAACGTCCCGGCAGCACCGATCCACAATGCCTAGCCTGGCTTGATGGCGAGATCTTTCAGGCGATTGACGGCAACCACACCGAGCTGGTGATCGCGCGCGATGCGGTGCCCGGCACCCGGGTGCGGCTGCTGATCGACGCCTTCACGTTTTTCGACCGGCCTCTGGTCAGCCTTGGCGCCGAGATGATGCTGCGCAACGAGCGGGTAGAGCGACTGTTTCACGACATCCGCACGCCCTTCGATGTGGCCTGCCACCTGCCGATGGTGGATGTGCGCCGCAAGCGCATTCTGACGCTGGTGGAACGGGCGCTGCGGGCGCTCGACCGGCGCGACAATGGCCCCCAGTTCTTGGCGAGCCTGCCTGCTGCCGAGGCGATTGCCGCCGAGATTTATGCCCTTGCCGATACCGAGGCGCGGCCGGTTATTTCGGCCTTCGGGCATACCCATATCGACGTGGCCTGGCTGTGGCGGGTGCTGCATACCCGCGAAAAGGCCGGGCGCAGCTTTGCCACCGCGCTGAAGCTGATGGAGGAATTCCCTGACTTCATCTTCATGTACAATCAGGCTGTGGTTTACGACTACCTCGAGGCCGATTACCCGGCGCTTTGGGAGAAGATCAAAGACCGGATCACCGGCGGCCAGCTAGAAATCGAAGGCGCGATGTGGCTGGAACCGGATGTGAACATCACCTCGGGCGAGAGCCTGGTGCGCCAGATCATGTTCGGGCGGCGCTTCCATCAGCAGAATTTCGGCGTCACCCCCACCAGCGTCTGGCTGCCCGATACCTTTGGCTATTCGGCCAACCTGCCGCAGATCATGGAAGGGGCCGGGCTTGAGCATTTCATCACCTCCAAGATCTCGTGGAACGAAACCGACCGCTTCCCCTATGACGTGTTCTTCTGGCAGGGCATCGACGGCACGCGGGTGAAAGCGCGGCTGATCACCACGCAGGAAGACGAAAGCGACGAGATTTTCACCACCTATAACTCGATGCTCACGGTGAGCGAGGTGATGGGCGCGTGGAAACGATTTGAACCGAAAACGGCCAGCGATGATGTGCTGATCTGCTATGGCTTTGGCGATGGCGGCGGCGGCCCGACCCGCGAGATGATCCAGCGCGGCCAGCGGCTGGAACGCGGCATTCCCGGCGCGCCCGATCTGCGGCTGGAAGGGCTGGGCACGTTCCTCAAGCGCACCGGCGCGGATATGGATGCGGCCCCCGGCAGTTTCCCGGTCTGGAATGGCGAGCTTTATCTTGAGCTTCATCGTGGCACGCTGACCACCGTGGCCAAGAACAAGTCCAATAACCGGATGGCCGAGCGCAAGCTGCGCGAGCTGGAATTCCTTGCCACCATGGCCACGCTGAAGGGTGCGGCCTATCCCGATGAGGCGCTGGACGGCTATTGGAAAACCGTTCTGCTCAACCAGTTCCACGACATTCTGCCGGGCACCTCGATCCCCGAAGTCTATGAAGATTCCGACGCCGAATATGGCGCGCTCTTCGACGCGATGACCACGCAGGACGGGCCATGGCATCAGGCCGCGATTGGCGCGATGCCGGAGGCCGGATTGAAAATCGTCAACTTCACCGGGCAGGAACGGCAGGAGCTGGTGGAGCTGGGATCTGACACTGGCTTTGCAGGCAAGGCCGTGAGCATGGCAGGCAGTTCGGTGCCGGTGCAAAAACTCACCTGCGCCGATGGGCAGCAGGTCTTTGCCGCTCCGCTCGGTCCCATCCCCACTCTGGGCTGGGTCGGAGCGGCATTGACCGACACACCCGCGCCGATTGAGAGCGGGGTCAGCGCCAGCGCCCGCCATCTGGAAAACGCCCATCTTATGGTGCGCTTCGATGATAGCGGCGAGATTGCCTCGGTCTTCGACAAGGAGGCCGGGCGCGAATTGCTGCCCCAGGGCGCGCGCGCCAACAGTTTTGTGGCCTATGAGGACAAGCCGAAAAACTGGGAAGCCTGGGATATCGACGATTATTTCGAAGAGCAGTTCTGGCCGCTTTCCGACGCCCCGGCCGAGATCGAACTGATCGAAGAGGGTCCTTACCGCGCTGCGCTGCGTATCTCGCGGCCCTATCAGGCCTCGCGCGTGGTGCAGGTGGTGTCGCTCACCGCCGGGGCGCGGATGGTCGAGTTCGACACATTCATCGACTGGCAGGAACGCCATCAGGTGCTGAAAGTGCTCTTCCCCTTCGATCTCAACACCTCCGAGATCCGCTCGGAAATCCAGTTCGGCCATGTCCGGCGCGCCACCCATCGCAATACCAGCTGGGACCGCGCAAGGTTCGAAGCCTCGATGCATCGCTGGGTGGATATGAGCGAGCCGGATTTCGGCGCGGCGCTGATCAACGATTGCAAATATGCCTATGACGCGCATGAGCAGATGGTGCGGCTGACCCTGCTGCGCGGCACCACTTACCCGAACCCCGAGGCGGATCTGGGCGAGCACCGGCTGCGCTATGGCCTCTATCTGCATGGCGGCGAGCGCGATGTGGACGAGGTGCATCGGGCCGCTGAGCGGTTCAATACGCCGCTGGCCGTGGTCGGCCGCCCGGATAGCACGCAAGCGCCTGCCTTCTCGTTTGCCGCTTCTGATGCACCGAATGTGACGCTGGAAACGGTGAAAAAGGCCGAGGCCGATGGCGATATCGTGCTGCGCCTTTACGAACACGCCAACCGGCGCGTGCGCAGCCGCATCAGCTTTGGCTTGCCGGTGGCGGCGGTGGCGCGGGTGAACCTGATGGAAGAGGGGGCCGAGCCCATCGCCCTGACCGATAATGGCGTTGAGCTGGAGCTGAAACCCTTCGAGATCGTCACCCTGAAAATTACCCCAGCAGAGGTGCTGTCATGAGCGATGTCTCCCTGTCACAAATCACCAAATCCTACGGACCGCTTGAGGTGATCCACGGTGTGGACCTCTCGATTGCCTCCGGCGAATTCGTGGTGTTTGTCGGCCCCTCGGGCTGCGGCAAATCCACCTTGCTCAGGATGATCGCGGGGCTGGAAAGCATCACCTCGGGCGAGGTGTCAATCGGCGGCAAGGTGGTGAACAATGTCGCCTCTGCCAAGCGCGGCATTTCCATGGTGTTTCAAAGCTATGCGCTCTACCCGCATATGTCGGTGCGCGGCAATATGGCCTTCGGGCTGGAGCTTTCACGCACCCCGAAAGACGAGATTGATGCCCGGGTGATGGAGGCCGCGCGTATCCTGCAGATCGAGCCCTATCTCGACCGGATGCCGCGCGCGCTGTCGGGCGGCCAGCGTCAGCGGGTGGCGATCGGGCGGGCAATTGTGCGCAAGCCCAACGTGTTTCTGTTCGACGAGCCGCTATCCAACCTCGATGCCGCCCTGCGCACCCAGACCCGGGTGGAAATCGCCCGGCTGCACCAGACGCTTGGGGCGACGATGATCTATGTGACCCACGACCAGACCGAAGCGATGACGCTGGCGGATCGGATCGTGGTGCTGAACGAAGGCCGGATCGAGCAGGTGGGCACACCGCTTGAGCTCTATCACAAGCCCGCCAACACCTTTGTGGCCGGGTTCATCGCCAGCCAGCGGATGAATTTCCTGCCGGTGCGCGCCGAAATGATCGCGGGCAAAACCCATCTGTACCTGCCCGACGGGCGCAGCCTGCTCACAAGTATTCCCGGCGCCGAGCGCGCCACCACCCTTGGCGTGCGGCCCGAAGATCTGGTGACGAGCGATGCCGCCGATGCGCCTTTCTCAGGCCGTCTCGATGTGATCGAGCATTTCGGCGAGCACGCGCTGGCCTATCTGACCCTGTCGGAAGGGCCGGAGCTGGTGATCAAGCTCATCGGCGCGCCGGATCTGACGCCGGGCGCGGTGGTCTCGGCTCAGGCAGCCGATGAAAACCTGCACCTGTTCGACGCCGAAGGGCGGGCGATCCGGGGAAGCTAAGCCGCGGACCCCTCCCAACCGCGGGCTTCGGGCAAGTTCAGCCCGGCCTTTCGGGCAGCTTCCCCGGGGGTATTCGCGCCGAGCTTGCCGGGCTGATCCACAGGCCATTGTAAGGCAACGCAATTCAGAAAGGCGCTGACCGCTGTCACGCGCCTTTCTCTCTTCAACAACAGCGCTTTAACTGCCCGCGAAAGGCGGCGCGGTTCACCGCAGCCACCCCCTTTAAACATCGCTAGAAAACCCGAATCCTACCCAACGCAGGCGCGGGGCTTCGGCGGCTCCGGCAAAGCTTCCCGCATGAAACCGTTGACACGAATCATCCTTTTGTGAATTGTGACACCGATGACATGACACCGATGACATAAAGCATCGGGTCATGGGGAGGAAGAAATGTCGACCATCTACGATGTGGCCAAAGCCGCAGGTGTTTCGCCGAAAACCGTCAGCCGGGTGCTGAACGGCGATGCGCCGGTGGGCAAGAAAACCCGCACCGCTGTCGAGAAAGCGATGGCCGAGCTCAGCTATGTTCCGTCCAACGCCGCGCGGATGATGCGTTCGAACAAATCGGGGGTGATCGGGCTGATCACCGGTGCGATCTCTTTCGCAGCAGACGAAGCTGTTCCAAACGGCCTTCCGGATCTGTTCATCGTGCAGGGGATCCAAAAGGTCATCGCGGCACAGAACAAGACCCTGATGATCGCCGATACTGGCGGGTCCAGTGATGCGGTGCCGAATCTGATGCGCACCTTCCTGCAGCACCGGGTCGAAGGGCTGATTTACGTCGCCGATTATCACCGCGAGGTCTCGCTGCCGGTCGACGGTGTCGATTGCCCGGTGGTTCTGGTGAATTGCTTCGATGCCACCAGCACCCCCTCGGTGGTGCCGGACGACCGTGAAGGCCAGCGCGCGCTTGTCACCAAGATCATCCAAAGCGGCCATCGCCGGATTGGGTTTCTGACCCTCGACCGCGCCATGACGGCAGAAGGGCTGCGCTACAAAGGCTACCGCGATGCGCTGGAGAGCCAAGGCATTCCCTATTCCGACGAGCTTGTCGCCATGGCTTACGGGCTAGGGGGAGAGGAGACGAGCGAGGCGCTGGATGCATCCCTTGGTCGGCTGCTTGATCTGCCCGAGCCGCCAACGGTGATCTGTTGCGGCAACGACGCCATCGCGATGCGGGTCTACGGGCTGCTGCGGGCGCGCGGTGTCAAAGTGCCCGAACAGATGTCGGTGGCCGGATTCGATGACTACCGGGTCATTTCCGA
Organism: Maritimibacter sp.; assembly: GCA_037379985.1. Lineage (GTDB taxonomy): Bacteria > Pseudomonadota > Alphaproteobacteria > Rhodobacterales > Rhodobacteraceae > Sinisalibacter. The sequence goes on along the minus strand of JARRIY010000066.1, from coordinate 2,326 downwards.
AATGATCCACCCGCCGCTGACGACAGTCGTTCTGCCCTATCACGAGATGGGCAGGCGGGCGGCTGAACGCCTTCTATCCCTCGTCGACGGCGCCGACGACGTGCAGGAAAACCCTGTGCGTGTGGCTGGCCCCGTATCGTGGCGTTCGTCAGTCACGCCTCTGAACGACGTCAGTATCTTCAATCCAAATGGGAGGAAAAGACCATGAAACACACCAAACTCTTTATCGGCGCGCTGCTTGCGTCCACCAGTCTGGCAGGCTCCGCGCTCGCTCAGACCGAGCTCAGCCTGTGGTATCACGGCGCTGGCGGCGATGTTGAAGGCGTGCTCATCAACCAGATCATTGATGACTTCAACGCCAGCCAAAGCGACTATAACGTGGTGATCGAAAGCTTCCCGCAGGAAAGCTACAACGATTCCGTCATCGCCGCGGCGCTGGCCGGTAACCTGCCCGACATTCTCGATGTCGATGGGCCGGTGATGCCGAGCTGGGCCTGGTCGGGCTACCTGCAACCGCTGCCGATCGACTCTGCTGAATTTGACGACTTCCTGCCGGGCACGAAAGGCATCTGGGACGGCAAGCTCTACTCGATTGGCCTCTGGGACGCAGCGATTGCGCTCTATGCCCGCCAGTCGACGCTTGATGAGCTTGGCCTGCGCACGCCGACCCTCGACGAGCCCTGGACCGGCGACGAGTTCATGGCCGCGCTTGATGCTGCCAAGGCCTCTGGCAAATACGAATATGCGTTCGACCCGGGCATGGCCTGGACTGGCGAATGGTATCCCTATGCCTTCTCGCCGTTCCTGCAAAGCTTCGGCGGCGATATCGTTGACCGCTCAACCTATAAGACCGCTGAAGGCGTGCTGAACGGCGACGCGGCGATGGAATTTGGTGAGTGGTGGCAGAAACTCTTTGCCGACGGCTATGCACCGGGCACCAGCCAGGATCCGGCCAACCGCGACACAGGCTTTATCGACGGCAAATATGCCTTCCAGTGGAACGGTAACTGGGCCGCTGTGGCGACCATGGATGGCGGCGTTGATGACGTCCTGTTCCTGCCCGCCCCCGATTTCGGTAATGGCCCGACCATTGGCGCTGCCAGCTGGCAGTTCGGCGTTTCTGCGGCCTCTGAGCATCCCGATGGCGCGGCTGAGTTCATCAAATTCGCGACGCAGGACAAATATCTTGCCGCGTTCTCTGATGGCATCGGCCTTATCCCGGCAACTGCGTCGGCAGCGGCGATGACCGAGAATTACAAAGAAGGCGGCCCGCTCGCCATGTTCTTCGGTCTGTCGGAAGCCCAGGCCAAAGTGCGTCCGGTTACGCCCGGCTACGTGGTTGCGGCGAAGGTGTTTGAAAAGGCTCTGGCCGACATCTCCAACGGCGCTGACGTGGCCGACACACTCGACGCGGCGGTTGATGAGATCAACGCCGATATCGAGAAAAACTCGGGCTACGGCCACTGAGTTCCTCCCGGGGTCCGCGCGCAAAACGCGGGCCCCAATTCTGCCCATCAAAGGAGCGTTGCAATGGCTTCAAAACTGATGCGATCCAATCGGGTCGGTTGGGGGTTCGCCTTCCCGGCCTTCGCTCTGATATCCATATTCATCGTCCTGCCCTTCTTCTTCGCCTTCTACTTTTCGCTCACCAACCAGCGGCTGATCTCGCCCAACCCAACCGAGTTCGTCGGGTTGCAGAACTACCGGGATTTGCTGAGCCTCTCGGTGATCACGGTTGAGCCCGAGCGCAATGAAGCCGGTGCGGTGCTCCGTGATGATGACGGCGAGATCAAATATCCCCGTGTGCGCACGATCACCCGCAACCCCGACTTCCCTGAGTATAAAGGGATGCGCGAATGGTTCCGCTGGCAATCGGGCGACAATGCCAAGGTGGTGATCGTCAAGGACGTGGTGTTCATGAAGGCGCTGGTGAATACCCTGACCTTCGTCTTGTTCATTGCGCCATTGCAGGGCGGCGGGGCGCTGTTGCTAGCCCTGCTGATCAACCAGAAACTTCGCGGAATCAACGTGTTCCGCACGATTTATTTCATGCCTGTTGTGGTCTCGATGGTGGTAATCGCGCTGTTGTGGCGCTTCATCTATGCCGGCGATCACGGGCTTCTGAACAACATCCTGTCGGCCCTCAGTTTCGGGTTGTTCAAGCCGGTTGACTGGCTCGGACGCACCGATACGGCGCTTGGCTCGATCATCGTCATGTCGGCCTGGCAGGGCGTCGGATTTCACATGGTGATCTGGCTGTCGGGCCTGCAGACCATCAGCCCGACCCTTTATGAAGTCGCCGCCATCGAAGGTTCGTCGAAATGGC
>JARRIY010000065.1:0-17264 GCA_037379985.1 Maritimibacter sp. | reverse complement strand
TGATCAGCCTTGTCGTGTCGCTCGCCCTATTGGCCTGCCTGCGCCCTCTGGCGCGCAGCACCTCACCGCGGCTCTGGCTGATCTGGCTGGGGCTGATGGGCTACCTCGCCTATGCCTACGGGATCTATGTGTTCGAAACCGTGATCAACCCGCTTTACCTGATCTATATCGCGATCTTCTCGCTCTCCATCTGGGCGGTGATCAGCTTTTTCGCCCGCGCCGATCTGGCCGTAAATGCCCCGGATGCGCCGCGCCGGATAACCGCCGCGCTGTTTGCCCTGCTCGTGGCGATGTTCCTGATGCTTTGGCTGTCGATCCTGATCCCGGCCATGCAAAACCAAAGCGCACCCGTCGGGGCAACGATCTTTGCCTTCGATCTGGCGCTGATCCTGCCGCTTCTCAGCTTTGCCGCGCTGATGCTTTGGCGCGGGCAGCATTGGGGCGATGTGCTGGCGCTGCCGCTCTTGGTGAAAGCCGCCACGCTGGGCCTGTCCGTACTGATCGGCACGCTGATTGGGCCTCTCTGGGGCTTGCCTCTGGCGATAGATGAGGTCGGCATCTATGCGGTGCTCACCCTACTGCCCGCCGCGCTGATCATCCCATGGTATCGTAACGTGAACGCCTAACCCCTAGTCAGACGCCATCACCGCCCCCATATCGGGCTCATGCGCGTTCAATTCGATAATTCCTATGCCCGCCTGCCGGAGCATTTCTACGCCAAGCTCGCCCCCACGCCGGTGGCGCGGCCTGAGCTGATTGCGGTCAATACCCGGCTTGCCGAAGCACTGGGGATTGATCCTGATAGCATCACCGCTGATGAGATTGCCGGAAATCACCTGCCCGATGGCGCCGAGCCGCTGGCCCAGCTTTATGCCGGGCATCAGTTCGGCAACTGGGTGCCGCAGCTGGGCGACGGGCGGGCGATCCTGATTGGGGAAGTGTTGGATGCCAATGGCTTGCGCCACGATATTCAACTGAAAGGCGCAGGCCGCACCCCGTTCAGCCGGGGCGGCGATGGGCGTGCCTGGCTTGGTCCGGTGCTGCGCGAATATGTGGTCAGCGAGGCGATGCACGCGCTTGGCCTGCCGACCACCCGGGCACTGGCCGCCGTCACCACCGGCGAGCAAGTAATGCGCGAAGGGCCGATGCCCGGCGCCATTCTGGCGCGTGTGGCCGCGAGCCATCTGCGCGTTGGTACCTTTCAGGCCTTTGCCGCGCGCGGCGATGTGTCGGCGCTGCATATCCTCACCAATTACGCGATCTCGCGCCACTACCCCCACGCCCAAAACGCGCTGGGGCTGCTATCCGCCGTGGTCGAGGCGCAGGCAAAACTGGTGGCGGGCTGGATGAGCATCGGTTTCATCCATGGCGTGATGAACACCGACAACACCACGATCTCCGGCGAAACCATCGATTACGGCCCCTGTGCCTTCATGGACGAGTATCACGGCGCGACGGTGTTTTCCTCAATCGACCGGATGGGGCGATATGCCTATCAGAACCAACCCGACATGATGGTCTGGAACCTCGCCCAGCTCGCCTCAACGCTGGTGCCGCTGATCGACGAGCACGAAGATGCGGCGGTGGAAATGGCCACCGAGACGCTCAATCGCTTTGGCGACGTGTTCCGGGCGGAATGGCTGCGCCGCTTCCGGGTAAAGATCGGGCTTACCGCCGAAGAAGACGGCGATGAGGCGCTGATCGTCGGGCTGCTTCAGCGCATGTCGAGCTCCCGCTCTGATTTCACCAACACCTTCCGTGCGCTCGCCTCGGGCGATGCGTCGGGCGAGGTCACGGATGCCAATGCCTGGGAAAGCTGGGCGCCGGACTGGCAGGCACGGCTGAGCCGCGAGCCGGGCGATACCGCCGCAGTAATGCGCGCGGCCAACCCCGCCGTGATCCCCCGCAATCACCGGGTGGAAGAGGTCATTCAAGCAGCCCTAAGCGGCGATTACGCCCCCTTCCACCGGCTGAACGCAGTGCTGGCTTCCCCTTATGAGGACGGCGCCGATACCGAAACCTACGCTACCCCACCCCGACCAGACGAGCGGGTAACAAAAACCTTCTGCGGCACCTGATGCCGTTTGCCTTAAATCAACCACATCATGCTTCGATACTGCGTGATGATGAGAGCGGACGCATGAAACTGGCGAGCTACAATATTCGCAAGGCCATCGGGCTGGATCGTCGCCGCGATCCCGTGCGGGTGCTGGAGGTGATCAACACCATCGGTGCCGACGTGATCGTGCTGCAAGAGGCGGATAAACGCCTTGGCCCGCGTCCCACGGCCCTGCCCCGTCAACTGATCGCAGACCATACCGATTACGTGCCTGCGCCACTTGCCACCTCGCCGGTTTCCATCGGCTGGCACGGCAATGCGGTGCTGGTGAAGAAAGGCATCGCGATTACCGAAACGCGGCGGATTGATCTGCCGGGGCTGGAGCCCCGCGGCGCGGTCTCGGTGGTGATCGAAGGGCGGCTGCGTGTGGTTGGCGTGCATCTTGGGCTGATCCGGCGCAATCGCCATAGTCAGCTGCGCCAGATCCGCACCGCCATCGCCCATTGCCGCAAACCCATCGCCGTGCTGGGCGATTTCAACGAATGGTCGCCCCATGCCGGGCTGGAAGAATTTCACGGCGCGTTTGAAATGCACGCCCCGGGCAAGAGCTTTCATGCCTCGCGCCCGATGGCGGCGCTCGACCGCGTCGGGCTCGGCAATGGTCTGATGCTGAAATCCGGCGGTGTGGTGGAAACCCAACTGGCGCGCATCGCCTCGGATCACCTGCCGGTCTGGGTCGATGTTGAATTGCCAGTGGCCGCGCCTGCCAGCGCTATGCGCTCCGCCGGTTGATCAGCACGATCCCACCCGCGACCAGCGCCAGTTTTGCCGCCAAAGCCCAGCTCACAGCCTCGCCCAGCCACAGCCAGCCCAGCCCGACGCCAAAGATCGGCGACAGAAAAGCGAAAGCCGAGATCTGGCTGGCCTTGTAGCGGGTCAGCATCCAGAACCAGACCAGAAACGTGCCCGACGCCACCACGACGATCTGAAACAGCATCAGCCAGCCGGTGGTGGCGGTAAAATCACGGATAAACGGGCCAAAGAAGATCGCAGCGATGATCAGAACCGGCGCCGACACCCCGAGCTGCCAGAACAGTTGCATCTCCGGGCTCGCCCGCGACACGGGCGTCAGACGCGCCACCAGCGACACGCCCGTCCAGCCCCAGGCCGCCACCAGCGCAGCGATATCGCCGATCAGCGAGGCCTCGCCGCCCAGCCCGGCCCGGTCGAGGATCGCCCAGACCACACCGGCAAAGGCCAGCCCCAGCCCAATGAGCCGCGGCGCAGTCAGGCGTTCCCCGGGCAGCAGAAAATGCGCGGCCACCGCCATCCACAGCGGCATGGAATAGAAAATCACGCTCACCCGCGTCACCGTGGTCAGATCGAGCGCGGTGAACAGCGCCAGAAACTGCAGCGAAAAAATCGCCCCGATCAACAGCCCGGCTCGCCGCGTTCCGGGGGCAAAATCCAGCCGCTGCCCGCGTGCTTTCATCCACAAAAACACCACCAATGCCGCCCCGGCCGAGCGCAGCCCGGCGGCAAAAACCGGTTGCAGCCCCTGATTGGTCAGCTTGATCACCACCTGATTGACGGCAAGGATCACGAAAAACGTAATCAGATAGCCCGCCCCGGTGAGATCCATATCGCGACGCGTTTCCATGCGGGCGACTGGAGTGTCTGCGGCTCTGAAAGTCAAGCCATTCCCCCCCGCACGCGCACATGGTACGAGGGGGAAAAGCATAGGGTTCCCTGATGACTATCCTGCAAATCGCCTCGCTGCTGATCGTGCTTGCCGGAGCCTTCGGCGCAATCAACTACCTGTTTCTGAAACTGCCCCCGACCATCGGCATTCTGGTCGTCGCGCTGGTCGCCTCGCTCAGCGTTATCGGGCTGGATGCGCTGTTTCCGCAGATGGTCATCGCCGATCAACTGCGCGGCGTGGTGGAGAATATTGATTTCTCCGGCGCGCTTCTGGAGGGGATGCTCGGGCTTTTGCTCTTTGCCGGGGCGCTGCATGTGAAACTGGCCGATCTGCGCGACCAATGGATTGTTGTCTTTCTGATGGCCACCCTGGGCGTTGCGCTCTCCACCGCCGGTGTCGGCTTTGGCGTCAGCTGGATCACCGGCATGCCGCTGATGGTGGCGCTGGTCTTCGGCGCGCTGATCTCGCCCACCGATCCGGTCGCCGTGCTGGGCGTGCTGCGCGAAGCCTCTTTGCGCAAAACGCTGGAAACCAAAATCGCCGGGGAATCGCTGTTTAATGATGGCGTCGGCTATGTGGTCTATCTGGTGCTGATCGGTCTGGCCTTTCCGGCGTTGAGCCATGGCGAGCATGGCGGCGATGGGCTGTCGGGCGCGATGATCCTGTTTGTCCGCGAAGCCCTTGGCGGCGCGGTTCTGGGCGTGGTGCTCGGCTGGCTGACCTTCCGCGTCATGCGCCGGATTGATGATTACTCGCTGGAAGTTCTGATCACCCTTGGCCTCGCCTTTGGCGGCTACGAACTGGCGGTCTATCTGGGCGTGTCTGCCCCGATCATGGCCGTTGCCGCCGGGCTGCTGATTGGCGATGTCGGCGCAAAATACGGGATGAGCGAAGAAACCCGGCGCTATGTCGATGCGTTCTGGAAGCTAATCGACGAAATCCTCAACGCCGTCCTGTTCTTGCTGATCGGGTTCGAGGTCTTCGCCGTGGCCTTCTCACTCGACACGCTGATTTCCGGCAGCCTCGCCATCCTGCTCGCGCTTCTCGCCCGGCTGATCGCTGTCGTCGTGCCCATCGCGCTTCTGAAACCCTTCCGCAGCTTCTCGCCCGGTGTGGTGCCGATCATGACATGGGGCGGGCTGAAAGGCGGGATCTCGGTGGCGCTGGCCCTCGCCCTGCCCGAAAGCGAATGGAAAGCCACCATATTGGCCGCAACCTATCTGGTGGTGCTGTTCTCGATCATCGTGCAGGGGCTGACCGTGTCGCGCCTCGCCATGCGTGTGGGCCGCGAACCCGAGATGGTCTGAGGCTTGCCAAAGCCCGAAATGATGTCACACTGACAGGGCGACAGGATTGCCCGAAAGGGGAAGAGAATGACCGATTACCTCGTCTATGACGTGTTTACGTCTGCGCCCTATGGCGGCAACCAGCTTGCCATCATCCCCGATGCGCGCGAGATTCCCGAGGCGGAGCTGCAAGCCATCGCGCGGGAATTCAATTTTTCCGAAACGGTGTTTCTCTACCCGCCCGAAAATCCGGCCCATCTGGCCAAGGTGCGGATTTTCACCCAGAACATGGAAATGCCCTTTGCCGGGCATCCGACCATTGGCACGGCGGTGATGCTGGCCGATGCCGGGCTGGGCCCTGAGATGGTGCTGGAGCTGGGCGTCGGGCCGATCCGCGCCTTTGCGGAAAAGGGCAAGGCCTCGTTCACCACCGAGGTGCCGCTGGAGCGCATGGGCCAGCCCGACCCCGCCTTGGTGGCCCGGGCGCTGGGGGTGGCCGAAAGCAAGATCGTCGGCGCGCCGGTGATGGCCACGCTGGGAATGCCCTTCACCTTCACCCAGATCGCCGACCGCGCCACGCTCTCAGCCCTCGCAACCGATGTCGCGGCCTTCCGCGAGGGGCTGGCGACCTATCCGGCAAGCCTCGATTTCGCCCAATGCGCCTGGGTCGATGAAGGCGAGGTGCTGCATATGCGCATGTTCGGCCCGCTCGATAACATTCCCGAAGATCCCGCCACCGGATCGGCTGCAGCAACGCTGGCTGCCCTGCTCTGCGAGACGCGCGGCACGCCGGTGCGCTTCACCATTCATCAGGGCCACGACATGGGCCGCCCGAGCCTGATCGAGGTCGAGGCCGAGCCAGGCAAGGTGACTGTCACCGGCCAGGCCGTGCGGGTGATGGAAGGGAGCCTCTTGCGATGAACCGCTGGGTCTTGCTTCTGCGCGGGGTGAATGTCGGCGGGCATGGCAAACTGCCCATGGCCGATCTCAAAGCCCTGATGCAAACCCTCGGGCTGGGCAATATCCACACCTATATCCAATCGGGCAATGCCGTCTTCACCGGGATCATTGATGCAGATGGGCTGGAAACCCTGCTGGAAGACGAGATTGAACTTCGCTTCGGCTTTCGCCCCAAAGCCTTGCTGCTCTCCAGCGAGAATTTCATCGAGATCGTCGAGGGCTTCCCCTTTGCCGAGGCGCATGAAACGCCGAAAACCGGCCACGTCTGGGTGCTGAGCGCCCCGCCAGTGGAAGAGGCCGAAGAGAGGCTCAACGCCCTTGCCGCAAATGGCGAGCAAATCGCTCTTACCGAGCGCGCGCTTTACCTTCACGCACCCGAGGGGATTGGCCGTTCAAAACTCGCCGCCGGGGCCGAGAAAATGCTGGGGGTTGCCGCCACCGCGCGCAATCTCAATACGCTCGGCAAGCTGAACGAAATGCTGGATGCGCTGCCGCGCGTCTGAGGGGAAAACCCCGCCCAGACAATAGGATGCGCGCTATCGCCGCAGGGTTCGCGCCGCGCCTTGCCCAGCCTCTGCCCCCGTCCTATCTGCAAAGAAACATATTAGGAGATTGGAATGGATGTTCGCGTAAAATGGGGCGGCGACCGCTCGTTTGTCGGCACCGCCGGAACCGGCCATCAGATCGTATTCGGCGCGGCGACCGACAGCACCGCCAAGCCGGGGCCAACCCCGATGGAACTGATGCTGATGGGCACCGGCGGCTGTTCGGCCTTTGACGTGGTGCAGATCCTCGAAAAGGGCCGCCAGAAGGTGGACGACGTGCAGGTGGTGCTTTCCGCCGAGCGCGCTGAAACCGAACCCAAGGTCTTCACCCAATTCCACATGCATTTCATCGTCAAAGGTCGCGGCATCGCACCTGAGAAGGTGGCACGCGCGATCAACCTGTCGGTGGAAAAATACTGCTCGGCCTCCGCGATGATGGAGAAAAGCGCCGATCTGACCCATGATTTCGAGATCGTGGAAACCGGCGAAGAGTAAGGCCTTCATCTTGGCCGAAATACTCCGGGGGCGCGAGAACCGCGCCCCTCGCCTTTTCTGCCTTGCCCGGTTCAGGTTGCCTCTTTCCTTTGCCCATCCCCGCGCATAAGGCTGATCCGTCCCAGATCCGGAGCCTCCCATGGAAAACCTGCGCGGTGCCCTTTTGATGATCCTCTCCATGGCTGGCTTCGCCGGTGAGGATGCCTTTATCAAACTCGTCGCCGAGCATATGCCCATCGGTGAGATCCTGATCTATCTCGGACTGGGCGGCGCCATCGGCTTTGGCGCGCTGGCCATGCGCAAGGGCTACTGCATGATCGGGCGCGGGTTCTTTCACCCGGCGATGCTGATGCGGGCGGGCGGCGAGATCATCGGCACCTCCGCCTATGTCTGGTCCTTCACCGCAATTTCGCTATCGCTGGCCTCGGCGCTGCTGCAGGCGGTGCCGCTTTTCGTCACTCTCGGGGCGATTCTTTTCTACAGCGAGCGAGTCGGCTGGCGGCGCTGGTTTGCGATCATTCTGGGACTCACCGGCGTGGTGATCATTCTGCGCCCGGGTCTGGAAGGCTTTCGCCCCGAAGCAATCTGGGGCGTGGTCGCCGCTTTGGCGCTGGCGATCCGCGATCTGGCCACTCGTTCGGTGCCACGCAACATTCATCCGCTGCAAATTGCCTCATGGGGGTTTCTGGCAGTGGTGCCCGCCGGCGTCTTCCTAATGGCGCTCAGCGACGGGTTTGTGCGCCCGACCGGGGCCGATTTTGCCCTGCTTGGCGGTGGCTTGGTGATCGGCATGATCGGCTATTACGCCCTTACCCTGGCCATGCAGGTAGGGGAAATGGGCTTTGTCACCCCGTTTCGCTATGTCCGGCTGGTTTTCGCCTTTGTCATCGCCTGGGCGGTTTTTGACGAACGCCCCGACGCGATGACCTTCCTTGGCGGCGCCATCGTTGTGGCGGCCGGTTTATACACCCTTATCAGAGAACGCCAAATGCTCCGGAAAGCCCCCTTTTAATACCCGGCAGAGAGGCGTATCACCTAGGCACCCGTTATTCAAAACCAGGGACATCGCCATGAGCACAATCATCGACATTTTTGCACGTGAAATCCTCGACAGCCGAGGCAACCCGACCGTGGAAGTAGATGTTATTCTCGAAGACGGCACCATGGGTCGCGCAGCCGTTCCCTCCGGCGCCTCGACCGGCGTGCATGAAGCGCATGAAAAACGTGACGGCGACAAATCGCGTTACGGCGGCAAAGGCGTGATGGACGCCGTAGCCAGCGTGAATGGCGAGATCGCCGAAGCGCTGGTAGGCTTTGACGCCACCGAACAGGAAGCCATCGACGCCGCCATGATCGAGCTTGACGGCACCCCGAACAAAGCCCGCCTCGGCGCCAATGCCATTCTCGGCGTGTCGCTGGCCGTGGCCAAAGCCGCCGCCGAATATTCCGAACTGCCGCTGTATCGCTATGTGGGCGGCTCTGCTGCCCGGGTTCTGCCGGTGCCGATGATGAACATCATCAATGGCGGCGAACATGCCGACAACCCGATCGACATTCAGGAATTCATGATCATGCCGGTTTCGGCAGCGAACATTCGTGAAGCCGTGCGCATGGGGGCCGAAACCTTCCACGCGCTGAAAAAAGAACTGTCGGATGCGGGCTATAACACCGGCATCGGCGACGAAGGCGGCTTTGCCCCGGCCCTCGGCTCGACCCGCGAAGCGCTGGATTTCATCCTGAAAGCCATCGAAAAAGCTGGCTACAAGCCGGGTGAAGATATCTATCTCGCCATGGATGCGGCCTCGTCGGAATATTACAAAGACGGCAAATACGAGATGAAAGGCGAAGGCCTCTCGCTCACCGCCGCCGAAAACGTCGACTATCTCGCCGGTCTCGTGGCCGATTACCCGATCATCTCAATCGAAGACGGCTGCGCCGAAGACGATTGGGAAGGCTGGAAACTGCTCACCGAGAAACTCGGCGACAAGATCCAGCTTGTGGGCGATGACCTCTTCGTGACCAACCCGGTGCGTCTGGCCGACGGTATTTCGCAGGGCGTGGCCAACTCGATGCTGGTGAAAGTCAACCAGATCGGCTCGCTCTCGGAAACCCTGAAAGCCGTCGATATGGCCCACCGCGCCCGTTACACCAACGTGATGAGCCACCGCTCGGGTGAAACCGAAGATGCGACCATTGCCGATCTCGCCGTGGCGACCAATTGCGGCCAGATCAAAACCGGCTCGCTGTCGCGTTCCGACCGTCTGGCGAAATACAACCAGCTGATCCGCATCGAGGAAATGCTGGGCGAAACCGCTGAATATGCGGGCCGCTCGATCCTGCGCAGCTAAGCGTTCCTCCGCCCTTAGGGCGACGTCACGCATACCCCGTCCGGCACATCCGGGCGGGGATTTTCTTTGCCCCGCGCCCATTGTCGGGCATAGAGCGGGGGTGAAGTGATGGATGCCCCGACATGCAAGCCCCCGCCCCTGAAAACGCCTTTCAAGCCGCCCATGCTGGGTTGATCATGAGTAGTTTCGCCCGGCTTCTGGGCCGTCCGCTGCTGGCGGATGCCGATGCCAAAGCGCTCTACCATGCCGACATGATCGTGCTCTCGCATGACGGCGCGGATGATCCGGTGCTGACCTATGGCAATCTCGCCGCCCAGAGGCTCTGGGAGATGAGCTGGGAAGCGCTGACAGCCCTGCCCTCGCGCCTGACCGCCGAACCCACAGAGCGAGCCCTGCGCGACGCGATGTTCGCCCAGATGCGCGAAAAGGGCTTCATTGAGGATTATGCCGGCATCCGCATCAGCGCCACCGGCAAGCGGTTCGAAATTCAGAACGCGGTGATTTGGCCGCTGCTGGATGAGAATGGCGTAAAACAGGGCGAAGCCGCCTGTTTTGCCGATTACGCGTTTCTCTGACCGTCAGCCCACCCGGAAAGCAAAAACGCCCGACCAATTGGCCGGGCGTTTTCAATTCTGTTGCAGCTCCGGCTCAGCTTTCGCTGTTACCAAATTGCGTGCCCGCCTGATCAGCGGCTTTCGACCAGTCGCGTTTCACGCCCAGTTTCAGCAGCACTTCCGAGGCCACGAAGACCGAGGAATAGGTGCCGACCACAACACCAAAGGTCATGGCAAAGACAAATCCCCGGATCACATCGCCGCCCAGAGCGATCAGTGCGATCAGTGCGATCAGGGTGGTGAACGAGGTCATCACCGTCCGGCTGAGGGTCTCGTTGATCGACAGGTTCAGCACCTCTTTCAGCGCCATCACCTTATACCGCCGCAGGTTTTCCCGAACCCGGTCAAACACAACCACGGTATCGTTCAGCGAATAGCCGACAATGGTCAGCAGCGCCGCGATGGTGGAAAGGTCGAACTTGATCTGAAACACCACGAACACGCCGATGGTGATCAGCACGTCATGCACCAGCGCCAGCACAGCCCCCAAAGCGAACTGCCATTCAAAGCGCAGCCAGATATAGATCAGCACCGCCGCAATGGCCGCGATGACCGCTTCCACCGCCGTCATGATCAGCTCGCCCGAAACTTTCGGCCCAACGCTTTCGACCGAGGGGAAGGTGATCGCCGGATCGACGACCTTCAGCACGTCTTCGATCTGCTGCACGGTTTCCGGGGTGATGCTTTCCTCGTCGCTTTGCGCCTGAATGCGGATCGAGGCCACATGCTGATCTTCGCGGAAGCTCGGATCAAACACCTGCGTGATCGCCACATCGCCCAGATCGAGCGGTGTCAGCGCATCGCGATAGACGCCCACATCCAGCGCCTGGGTCGATTCCGTGCGGATCGTAGTGCCGCCCCGGAAGTCGATCCCGTAATTCAGCCCCATCAGGAAAAAGCTGACGACCGAGATCACAATCAGCAATCCCGACAGGCCCAGCGAGGCCCAGGAGCGCCCGAAAAAGTCGATCTTGGTTTCGGAAGGTACGAGTTTCAGGCGCATATCAGACCTCAATCGTCTTGGGACGACGGCGTTCGAACCAGAACACGATGATCAGACGCGTCACATAGATCGCGGCGAAAACCGAGGTTACGATGCCGAAGAACAGCGTGACCGCAAAGCCCTTCACCGGGCCGGAGCCCATGACGAACAGAATAGCGGCGGTGATGATGGTGGTGATGTTGCCGTCGATGATCGCCGACAGGGCTTTTTCATGGTCAGCGTCGCCCCAATGGCCGAAAGCAGCCCGAACATCAGCGCCACGTTCAGCACCAGCGCAACATCCGCGATCAGCCCGAAGAAGCCATAGGACAGCGCCATATAGACCATGACCAGCGCAAAGGCCACGAGCGAAGCAGTCTTGCCCGCCTGGATCGAATCCGCCCCGAGCTGCGGCCCGATGGTGCGTTCTTCCAGAAAGGTCATTTCCGCCGGCAGCGCGCCAGCCCGCAGCAGCACCGCAAGGTTGTTGCTTTCATCAACCGTGAAATTCCCGGTGATGATGCCCGACCCGCCCGGGATCGCTTCGTTGATCCGCGGGGCCGAGATCACTTCCTTATCCAGCACGATGGCAAAGGGCGCCCCGACATTGGCGGCGGTATATTCGCCAAACGCCCGCGATCCGGTGACGTCGAAATTGAAATTCACCGCCGGACGGCCGTTCTGATCGAAGGTCGGCTGCGCATTGGTCAGCTCTTCCCCGGTCACAACCGGCGTTTCATCGAGCAGGTAATACACGCCCTCTTCGTCCAGCGACGGGTAAAGCACCTCGCGCGGGCCGGTCTGGGTGTTGGGATCGGTGGTGCGGGTCACGACCGGGTTGAATGTCAGTTTCGCCGTGGTGCCGATCAGTTGCTTCAGCTCTTCCGCCGAGCCAATCCCCGGCACCTCGATCAGAATACGCCGGTCGCCCTGCCGCTGGATCGTCGGTTCGCGGGTGCCAACCTCGTCGATCCGGCGACGAATGATTTCCAGCGATTGCTGGATGGTGCGGTCATCGGTGGCGAGCTTTTCGGCCTCCGACAGCTGCATGGTGATCACATCGCCTTCACCCGTGGCTTCGAAATCTTTCGACCCGGCACCGGTGAGCGACACCACATTCGAGGCCAGACCGCGCACAGCCGCCAGCGCCTCTTCCATGCCATCTGCATTGCCGATGCGCAGTTTCAGCAGCCCGGACGGCGCGTCGATCCGGCGGATTGCCCCAACCGTATCGCGCTTGCCGCGCAGCACATCGCGCACACTCGGCCAAAGCGCATCCATCCGCGAGGCATAGACGTCTTCCACCTGCACTTCAGCCAGCAGATGCGCCCCGCCGCGCAGATCAAGCCCGAGATTGACGAGGTTTGACGGCATCCAGCTCGGCCAGTTGCCCAGCTCGGCTTCCAGCTCCGGCGTCGCCCCGCTGGCCTCAATCGCCGCAGCTGCATCGTTATGGGCCTCGACCCGCGAATAAAACATGTTGGGCGCGGCATAGGCCAGACCGAGCACGATCAGCCCAAGCACCACGATCCGCCCCCACAGGGTAAATTTCAGCATCCGACCTCTCTCAGCCTTGCCCGATCACATCAGCCGGGCAATCGCCCGGCCACACAGCTACATAGCCACTGGGGCTCAGCTTTCCACCACCGGTTCGGTCTTATTGACAACCGTTGTGATCGCGGAGCGCACGATGCGCACTTTCACATCCTTGGCGATTTCGATTTCAACATCGCTTTCGCCCTCTTTCACCTTGGTCACCTTGCCGATGACGCCGCCCTGAGTGATCACCTGATCGCCACGACGCAGCGCGTTGCGCATCGCTTCATCTTCTTTCACTTTTTTCTGCTGCGGGCGGATCATGAAGAACCACATAATCCCGAAAACCAGAACCATCGGGATCAGCATGGAATTGAGCAAACCACTGGTACCGGCGGCCCCTGCGGCCTGCGCGAATGCGGGTGTAGCGAACATGTGAATTGTCCTTGTCTGATGGGGCCAAGCCCCTTTGATTTTGCGCGCACCCTATATGTGGCCCGGGGGGTTGGCAAGCAATGGGCTAAGGCGTCGGTGCCTCACGTTTTTGTTAGCTTCAGCGCTGCCATGCAGCAGCAAGAGCAATGCAGAAAAGCAGCACTCCCGCCCCGCGCGCATTTCCGCTCTTCCCCCATCGGCGGCAATACGGCATATGATCGGCGCAATTATCACCCGAAGGAGAGCCCCATGCACGATATCCGCATGATCCGCGAGAACCCAGAAGCGTTTGACGCCGCCATGGCGCGCCGGGGGCTGTCGGGTGTGTCGTCTGAGGTGCTGGCGCTCGACGAAGCCCGCCGCAATGCGATCACCGCAGCCGAAGCCGCGCAGGCCGAAGCCAACAAGGCCGCGAAAGAGGTGGGCGCTGCGAAAGGCCGGGGCGATGAGGCCGAATTTGAACGGCTGCGCGCGCTGGTAGGCGAGAAAAAAGCCGCCATCGCCGCGCTGAACGAAGAAGCCAAAGGCAAAGATGCCGAGCTGAACGCGCTGCTGATGGGCCTGCCCAATATCATGGCCGATGATGTGCCCGATGGCGCGGATGAAGACGAAAATGTTGAAATCAAGCGCTGGGGTACCCCGCGCGTATTCAACTTCAAGCCGGTCGAGCATTACGAGCTGGCCAGCACCCAGGCCGGGCTGAATTTCGAGCTCGCCGCGAAACTTTCCGGCGCGCGCTTTGCCGTGCTCTCGGGTGCGGTGGCACGTCTGCACCGGGCGCTGGCGCAGTTCATGATCGACACCCATGTCGATGAAAACGGGCTGACCGAAGCGATCACCCCGGTACTGGTGCGCGAAGACATGATGTATGGCACGGGTCAGTTGCCGAAATTTGGCGAAGACAGCTATCAGACCACCAATGGCTGGTGGCTGATCCCCACCGCCGAGGTGACGCTGACCAATTTCGTCAATGGCGAGGTGGTGGAAGATGCCGCCACCCTGCCCCGTCGCTATGTCGCCCATACGCAATGTTTCCGCTCGGAAGCAGGCAGCGCTGGCAAGGATACCGCCGGGATGCTGCGTCAGCACCAGTTCGAAAAGGTCGAGATGGTCACCATCACCACGCCGGATCAGTCTGAGGCTGAACACGAAGCGATGACGGCCCGCGCCGAAGGCATTCTGGAACGCCGTGGCCTGCCCTATCGCACGGTCAAGCTCTGCTCCGGCGATACCGGTTTCGGGGCGCGGCGCACCCAAGACATTGAAGTCTGGCTGCCCGGGCAGGATATGTATCGCGAGATCAGCTCGGTCTCGACCACCGGCGCCTTCCAGGCCCGCCGGATGAATGCCCGCTACCGCCCCGAAGCTGGCGCCAAGCCGGAATACCTGCATACGCTGAACGGCTCCGGTCTGGCCGTCGGGCGCTGCCTGATCGCGGTGCTGGAAAACGGCCAGCAGAAAGACGGCTCCGTCACCCTGCCCGAGGTGCTTGCCCCCTATCTGGGCGGCAAAACCACCCTCACCGCCGAAGGCGTTCTGGCCTAAAAGATCGGGCCTAAATAGATCGGGCGCAGCCCAAGCTGCGCCCTTTCATCTTGGCAGAAATACTCCAGAAGAGTGCAAGAGGGTTGCCCTCTCGCCCTCGCCAGATCCAAAGCCTCAGGCTTTGGTCACATCGTAATTATACAGCCAGTCAAAGCGCTCCAGCACGGTGTTCGGGCTCGTGCGTCCCATCACTCGCAGCCCGTTAAAGCCGATAAAGCGCGCCACCGGGTTAGCGTGGTGGTAATTGCGGGCGTTCTTGTTGGCCGCCTCGACAATGCGCACAGCCCGCGCCCGGCGATAGGCCTGATACAGCGCCGGGCCGTCATTCAGCCCATTGGCCGCCAGACTTTCAGCCAGCACCCAGGCATCCTCCAGCGCCATCACCGCGCCCTGAGCCATGAACGGCAAGGTCGGATGCGCGGCATCGCCCAGAATGGCCGCCCGGCCCATATGCCATTTCGCCGCCACCTCATGGCGGAACAGCCCCCAGACATGCACGGTTTCAACCCGATCCAGCAGCGCCCGCGGCGCCTTGGAATAGCGCATGAAGGCGGCGCGCAGATGGTCCGGATCGTCGCGCCGGTTCCAGCTTTCCTCGACCCATTCTTGACGTTCTTCCACGGCAACCAGATTGATCACCGAGCCGCCGCGCAGCGGATAGGTCACCATATGCCGGTGCGGCCCCATCCAAACCGTCGCCTCGCTCGGGTCAGTACCATCGGCAGGAATAAGCGCCCGCCAAGCCACCTGATTGGTGAAAAACGGTCGTTTCGGCCCGTTCAGCTCTTCGCGCACCAGAGAATGCAGCCCGTCCGCCCCGATCACAAAAGGCACCTCGCGTTCGCCCTTGCCTTCGAGGGTGAGCTTGGCGCTGCTTTCGCTGACATCGACACGGGTCAGCTTGGCACCGGTTTCCACCACCACCCCGGCCTCGCGCGCAGCGGTTTCCAGAACATCCAGCAGATCGGCACGGTGAAACAGGCGGAAATCCTGATTCGGGCGGTGTTTTTCCAGATCCAGCCGGATCACCTCTTTGCCCGACAGCCCATCCATCAGCCGGATCGCCTGGTTTTGCATCGAGCGCTCACGGGCAATCTCATCGAGACCGAGCGCTTTCAGCACCGCCATGCCGTTCTGCCCGATCTGCAACCCGGCACCGACCTCGCTGATCTTCGGTGCCTGTTCCAGCACCGTCACCTGGGCCCCCCGCAGCGCTAGTGCGGTGGCCGCCGCAAAGCCGCCGATCCCACCGCCGACAATGGTTATTTCCTGCCCGATCAACATGTTTCTATCCTTGAAAACAAAACACCGGGGCGTGTCCACCCCGGTGCCGATGTTTCGTTACTGACGTGCTTGCGTCAATCGTCCCGATGAACTTTCTCACGACGTTCATGCCGTTCCTGGGCCTCAAGGCTCAAGGTGGCAATCGGCCGCGCATCAAGACGCTTCAGCGAAATCGGTTCGCCGGTTTCTTCGCAATAGCCATACTCACCCTGATCGATCCGACGCAGGGCCTCGTCAATCTTGTTGACCAGTTTGCGTTGACGATCACGGGTACGCAATTCCAGCGCCCGGTCGGTTTCTTCCGAGGCGCGGTCGGTTATGTCGGGAATATTGCGTGTGTCTTCCTGCAGCCCTTCAATCGTATGACGAGATTCGTCCAGAAGTTCTGCCTTCCAGTTCAGAAGCTTACGACGGAAATACTCCGTCTGCCGCTCATTCATGAACGGTTCGTCTTCTGCGGGGCGGTAGTCGTCGGGCAGAAACGATTCTGCTTTCATCCCAGGCTCCTTATGCTCGCCGATGGCTGCTTTCGGTTGTGCCTCATGAACCATCGGTACCCTCCTGCGCGACCGTTTAGCTCACCCTCAGGGGGATGTCACTAGGCAAAGCGCTTGCTCCGGCGATCAGGTTTCGGGCATATGGGCCCTAGTCTGCCGCGAATAAAATCCCATAAGGAAAGCCCCCGAGACATGCGTTTTTCCTCGACCGATAGCTATGTTGCCACCGACGATCTGACCATTGCCGTGAATGCCGCCGTCACGCTGGAGCGCCCGCTCTTG
Organism: Maritimibacter sp.; assembly: GCA_037379985.1. Taxonomy (GTDB): domain Bacteria; phylum Pseudomonadota; class Alphaproteobacteria; order Rhodobacterales; family Rhodobacteraceae; genus Sinisalibacter. The sequence goes on along the minus strand of JARRIY010000065.1, from coordinate 694 downwards.
GTGAAAGGCGAACCGGGCACCGGCAAGACCGAGCTGGCGCGGCAGGTGGCCGCCTCGCTGGGCATGGAACTCATTGAATGGCATGTGAAATCCACCACACGCGCCCAGCAGGGCCTGTATGAATACGATGCCGTCAGCCGCTTGCGCGACAGCCAGCTTGGCGATGAGCGCGTGCATGATGTGAAGAACTACATCAAGAAGGGCAAGCTCTGGCAGGCCTTCGAAGCTGACCGCCGCGTGGTGCTGCTGATCGACGAGGTCGACAAGGCCGATATCGAGTTCCCCAACGACCTGTTGCAAGAGCTCGACCGGATGGAATTTCACGTTTACGAGACCGGCGAGACCATCCGCGCCACAAACCGCCCGGTGGTGATCATCACCTCGAACAATGAAAAAGAGCTGCCCGACGCCTTTTTGCGCCGCTGCTTTTTCCACTACATCCGTTTCCCCGATATCGAGGTGATGAAACAGATCGTCGAAGTGCATTATCCCGGGATCAAGGACGCGCTTCTGACCACCGCGCTGACGCAATTCTATGAGATTCGCGAACAGGCCGGGCTGAAGAAAAAGCCTTCGACCAGCGAGGTGCTGGACTGGCTGAAACTGCTGCTGGCTGAGGATCTGGACGCGGAAGACCTCAGACGCGATGCCGGTAGCGCGCTACCGAAACTGCATGGGGCGCTGCTCAAGAACG
>JARRIY010000064.1:0-21150 GCA_037379985.1 Maritimibacter sp. | reverse complement strand
TAGTCTTTGAATTCACCGAAATATTTGGTGATCGCAGCGGTCAGCGTGGTTTTGCCGTGGTCAACGTGACCCACGGTACCAATGTTCACGTGCGGTTTGGAGCGTTCAAACTTTTCCTTAGCCATCGCTAAATCCTCTTTTCATTTGCGGGCGGCGGGGTGAACCCCGCCCTACGGTGGATGGGTAGGGCGGGGATATCCCCGCCATCCCGATTATGCGTATTTCGCCTGGATCTCGTCCGAGATGTTCTGCGGAACGGCAGCGTAATGGTCGAACTGCATCGTGAACTGCGCACGGCCCGAGGACATCGAGCGCAGGGTGTTGATGTAGCCGAACATGTTGGCCAGCGGCGTGAAGGCGTTGATGGCGATCGCGTTACCGCGGCTCTCCTGCCCCTGCACCTGACCGCGACGCGAGGTCAGGTCGCCAATGATGCCGCCGGTATATTCTTCCGGGGTCACCACTTCGACTTTCATGATCGGTTCGAGCATTTTCGCACCGGCCTTTTTCATCCCTTCACGCATACACATGCGCGCAGCGATTTCGAAGGCCAGAACCGAGGAGTCAACATCGTGGAACTTGCCGTCGACCAGAGCGACTTTGAAGTCGATGACCGGGAAGCCAGCCAGCGGGCCGCTATCCATGACCGAGTTGATGCCTTTTTCGACGCCCGGAATGTATTCCCGCGGCACCGCGCCACCAACGATCCGGCTTTCGAAGGAGTACCCTTCGCCCGGCTCGGTCGGCGTGATTTCCAGTTTGACCTCGGCGTATTGACCCGAACCACCCGACTGTTTCTTGTGGGTGTAGGTGTGCTCGATCTGGTGCGAGATGGTCTCGCGATAAGCAACCTGCGGGGCGCCGATATTGGCTTCCACTTTGAATTCACGCTTCATCCGGTCAACCAGGATGTCGAGGTGAAGTTCGCCCATGCCTTTCATGATGGTCTGACCGCTTTCGAGGTCGGTTTCCACCCGGAAGGAGGGGTCTTCAGCCGCGAGACGCTGCAGCGCCGCCGACATTTTTTCCTGGTCAGCCTTGGTTTTCGGCTCAACCGCGATCTCGATCACCGGATCGGGGAAGGTCATGGTTTCCAGAACCACCTGTTTCTGCGCATCGCTGAGCGTGTCGCCAGTGGTGGTTTCTTTCAGACCCGCCAGAGCGATGATGTCGCCAGCATAGGCGGAATCGATCTCTTCACGGTCGTTCGAGTGCATCATCATCATCCGACCGATACGCTCGCGCTTACCTTTGGTCGAGTTCACGATGCCGTCGCCTTTGCTGAGCACGCCCGAATAGATCCGGGTGAAGGTCAGCGAACCAACGAAGGGGTCGTTCATGACTTTGAAGGCGAGGCCCGCGAAGGGTTGCTCGTCATCGGCCGACCGCGCGATGTCCCGAGTCTCAGTTTCGTCGCCCGGGGCAAAGCCCATATAGGCGGGAACGTCGAGCGGGCTCGGCAGATAGTCGATCACAGCGTTGAGCAGCGGCTGAACGCCTTTGTTCTTGAACGCAGAACCGCCCAGAACCGGCACAAAGCTCAGGCTCAGCGTGCCTTTACGGATCAGCTTTTGCAGCGTTTCCTGATCGGGCTCGTTGCCTTCCAGATAGGCTTCCATCGCATCATCGTCTTGCTCAACGGCATGCTCGATGAGGTGGCTGCGCCATTCTTCGGCGGTGTCCTGAAGCTCAGCACGGATCGGCTGACGCACCCAGGTGGCGCCCAGATCTTCACCTTGCCAGACCCATTCTTCCATGGAGACCAGGTCGACGATGCCTTCCAGCTGATCTTCGGCCCCGATCGGGAAGTTCACCGGAACCGGAGTGGCACCCGTGCGGTCTTTGATCATCTTCACACAGTTGAAGAAGTCAGCGCCGATCTTGTCCATCTTGTTGACGAACACCATGCGCGGAACCTTGTAGCGGTCAGCCTGACGCCACACGGTTTCGGTCTGGGGTTCAACACCGGCGTTGGCGTCGAGCAGAGCAACAGCGCCGTCGAGCACGGCCAGCGAACGTTCAACTTCGATGGTGAAGTCAACGTGGCCGGGAGTGTCGATGATGTTGAAGCGGTGCTTTTCAGTCTGCGCTTCTTCGCCATCAATGGTGCGTTCCCAGAAAGTGGTCGTCGCAGCCGAGGTGATGGTGATCCCGCGTTCCTGCTCCTGTTCCATCCAGTCCATCGTCGCGGCACCATCGTGCACTTCGCCGATTTTGTGGGATTTCCCAGTGTAGTAGAGAACACGTTCCGTCGTCGTCGTTTTACCGGCGTCGATATGCGCCATAATCCCGAAGTTACGGTAGCGCTCAAGAGGATATTCGCGTGCCATGATAGTGGGCCCTTACCAGCGGTAGTGGCTGAACGCTTTGTTCGCGTCGGCCATCTTGTGGGTGTCTTCACGCTTCTTCACGGCAGTGCCACGGCCGTTAACGGCGTCCAGCAGCTCGCCGGCGAGGCGTTCTTCCATGGTGTTCTCGTTGCGCGAACGGCTGGCGTTGATCAGCCAGCGGATTGCCAGCGCTTCACGACGCTCGGGGCGCACTTCAACCGGAACCTGGTAGGTGGCACCGCCAACACGACGCGAGCGAACCTCAACCGAGGGTTTGATGTTGTCGAGCGCTTCGTGGAAGATTTCCACCGGCGCGCGCTTCACCTTGTCCTCGACGCGATCCAGCGCGTTGTAGACGATTTTTTCTGCGACCGATTTTTTACCATCGATCATCAGGTTGTTCATGAATTTCGTCAGAACCCGATCACCAAATTTGGCGTCGGGCAGGATTTCGCGCTTCTCGGCGGCGTGACGACGGGACATCTGTGTATCTCCTTACTTCGGACGCTTGGCGCCGTATTTCGAACGACGTTGGCGACGATCTTTGACGCCCTGGGTATCAAGCACACCACGCAGGATGTGGTAGCGAACACCCGGAAGGTCTTTCACCCGGCCGCCACGGATGAGCACAACCGAGTGCTCTTGCAGGTTGTGGCTTTCACCCGGGATGTAGCTGATCACTTCGAAGCCGTTCGACAGGCGCACCTTGGCCACTTTCCGCATAGCCGAGTTCGGCTTTTTCGGGGTGGTGGTGTAGACGCGCGTGCAAACGCCACGTTTTTGCGGGCAGGACTCCAGGTGCATCGACTTGGAGCGTTTAACTTTGGGCTGCCGCGGCTTGCGGATCAGCTGCTGGATCGTTGGCATTGGGTCTCGTTCCCCGTGTTGCAACACTATGTTGTGGGGCGCGCGCCCCGGTTAATCTCAATCTGCGCCCTACGCGTCCGTAAAACGCAAGGTACCGCACCCGCCCCATTCTCGAGGCGACGCGGTGGGTTTCTCAGAGGATCGGGGCGGCCCTTGCGGGTGGAGCCCGGATCTTGTCCACTTCAACTCTGATGTAGGCAGACCGGTTTCCCGGCAGCCCGAATGAGGCGGCGTATATGGGGAGTCGGGGGGCTTGTCAACACTGCCTGAGGCGCGGGCCCTGCCCTGTTGCCCCTTCTAGCGCTTAGTTTCAGCAGCGTCGCGGCGGGCGATCTGGCGTTCGCGATAGATCGTGAACAGACCGGTGGCCACCACGATTCCCGCCCCGACAAATGTCAGCATCTCGGGCCATTCGCCATAGAAGACCCAGCCCAGGATCAGAGCGATGATCAGCGAGGTGTAGCGGAACGGAGCACTGAAGCCAATATCGCCCACCCGCATGGTCATCAAGCTGAGCAGATAGCCAAAGAAGATCGCCACCGCTGCGCCGACGATCAGCAGAATCGAGGTGGTATTTGGCATCAGCCAAGGCTCGGTCAGGCCCTGCACGGCAAAGAACACGGTGATCACCGCTGCGGTGATAAAGGCCGCCGCCAGCGAGGGCACCTGAGGCGACAGCCTGCGGGCGATCAGGTCGCGCAGAGTGATGAAGCCAACCGCCGCCAGCCCGTTCAGCGTGCCGGGGCCAAACCCATCCGGGCCGGGGCGGATGATCAGCATCACCCCGACAAAGCCAACGGCAATCGCCGCAAAGCGTCGCCAGCCCAGTGGCTCGCGCAGGAACAGCGCTGCAGCCAGTGCCACGGTCAGTGGCAGGGCCTGCATCACCGCGTGCAGGTTGGCCAGTGGCATCGCCGCCAGAGCCCGCAGGAAGAACCATGTCATGCCGATCTCAGCCATCGAGCGCAGCGCCACCAGCCCCCAGTCGCGCCGGGGGAAATCAAAGCGGAACTGACCAAATCGGATGGCCAGAAACAACAGAAGCAAAGTCGCCAACACGCTGCGCAGCACCACGGCTTCGGCCAGCGGCATATGCGTGACAACGTCTTTGATCATCGCGTCATTAAAGGCAAAGGCGGCCATCGATCCGGCCATCAGCCCTGCCCCGCGCAGATTGTCGTTCAGGCCCGAAGACTGGCCAGTGGTTTGATCTGTCACCCGGAGGCCTCGCTATCTGTCATCGGATCCTGACGCAGCGCAGCTTTCAGCGCAGCCAGATCGATCCGGAAACGCTGGCGTAGAACCCGACGCAATTCAGGTTCATCGGCAGCATATGTCGGTTTTTTCGCAATGCCGCCGCTGTCATTCGTGCCATGCCCGCCACGCACCCACATGATGTCATCCGGCATCGTGACCGCAGGCAGGTTTTGCCAGATCACATGATGCATGAAGCCCAGGATGTGATTGCCATCGCCCGGCGTTGTGGCAATGGCAAAGGCAACGCCCAGAAAGGCTTCATAGCGCGGCACCAGCGAGACATTGCCATTGCGGGCAAACAGGTTGATGCCTTTGGAATAGTCAATCGCCATTGGCGTACCGCGCGCCGCGTGAAAGCCGCGCAGCTTGCGGTAATCCTTGCGCAGGCGGCGGGTGAAATTGATCGCCACCGCGTCATCGTCATCCAGCCGGAATTGCAGCACCTGTTCGGCATTCGGGTCGATATGCTTCGCCATCGCATCGGCGCAGATTTTACGGTGATGCAGCGGCGGGGCAAATTCAAAGGCCAGTTGCGGCACCGCATCGCCATGGGCCAGCATCCGGCTGCGCCAAGGCTCGGGAAAATCCTCGCCAAGCAACACGACCAGCTTGAATGCCTTATCCTTCTGCGCTGCGATCCCCGGCAGGGTTACGTTTTCGAACCAGGCAAAGCGCAGAGCCAGACGTGCAGGATCATAGAGAAAGGCACGACGCTCTTCGATGGAGTCATGTTCGACCTGAAAAGCCCCAGCTGAGGGTACTGAAAACCGGCACAGGCCAAGAACCTGTATACCGTTGCTCGTGCTGGGATCGGGCTGTGTCATGGAGGCGAGAATGACAGACAAGTTCGGGTGCTGAAAGCGCTATATCGCCGCCCCCGAAAAAGAAAACCCCCGCCGATTGGCAGGGGTTTCCGATTGCTTCTAAAGGCGTGCCGATCAGGGCTGTTCGTCGCCACCGGTTTCCGGCGTTTCCACCAGACCAGCATCGGACGAGAAGACATCATCAACCGACATGTCATCCTGCGTAGGCGCCGCGAGGGCTGCCGCTGCTTCGGCTTCGGCCCGCGCTTCTTCGATCACCTTACGGTCACGCTCTTGCGCAATGTGGCGCATATCCATGGTCGCGCCGCCGGTACCCGCCGGGATCAGGCGGCCAACGATGACGTTTTCCTTGAGGCCCACCAGTTTGTCGCGTTTGCCCTGAACCGAAGCTTCGGTGAGCACGCGGGTGGTCTCCTGGAACGACGCCGCCGAGATGAACGAGCGGGTTTGCAGGCTGGCCTTGGTGATCCCGAGCAGGATCGGCTGGCCTTCCGCCGGACGCCCGCCTTTGGCCAGCGCCTTTTCATTGGCAGCATCGAACTCGGCTTTGTCGACATGCTCGCCTTTGAGCAGCGTCGTTTCACCCGAATCCATGATCTCCCATTTCTGCAGCATCTGGCGAACGATCACTTCGATATGCTTATCGTTGATCTTCACGCCCTGCAGCCGGTAGACGTCCTGCACCTCGTCGATCATGTAGTCAGCCAGCGCTTCGACACCCATGATCGCAAGGATGTCATGCGGCGCCGGGTTGCCGTCCATGATATAGTCACCCTTCTGGATGTAGTCGCCTTCGCTCACCGGGATGTGCTTGCCCTTCGGCACCATGTACTCGACCGTTTCCAGGCTTTCGTCGCTGGGATCAATCGCGATGCGGCGCTTGTTCTTGTAGTCCTTGCCAAAGCGCACATAGCCGTCGATCTCGGCGATGATGGCGTGGTCTTTCGGACGACGCGCCTCGAAGAGTTCAGCAACACGCGGCAGACCACCGGTGATGTCTTTCGTCTTCGCACCTTCACGCGGGATCCGCGCGACAACGTCACCGGCCTGAATCTGCGCCCCGTCTTCAATCGACAGAATCGCATCCACCGACATCGGATAGGTGATCGGGTTGCCAGCTTCGTTACGCACCGGTTCGCCATCTTCACCCACCAGAATGACTTCCGGTTTCAGATCCGAGCCTTTCGGAGCCGAGCGCCAATCCGACACGATCTTCTGCGTCATACCGGTCGCTTCGTCGGTCTCATCCCGCACAGAGATGCCCGAGATCAGGTCGACGAATTTCACCGTGGCCGCAGCCTCGGCGATGATCGGCAGGGTATAGGGGTCCCATTCGAACAGCTTGTCGCCGCGGGCAACCGTCGCCTTGTCTTTGACGAACAGACGCGCGCCATAGCCCGGTTTGAACGACGCCCGTTCCACACCGGCCTCGTCGACAATCGCGACCTGCATGTTGCGGCCCATAACGATCAGCTCGCCTGCGGCATTTTCCAGAATGTTGGAATTGCGCAGCTCGATGACACCGTCGCCATTGGCTTCCTGGAAGCTTTTCTGACCACCCTGAGCAATACCGCCGATGTGGAAGGTCCGCATCGTCAGCTGGGTGCCGGGTTCACCGATCGACTGCGCCGCGATGATACCCACCGCTTCGCCGACGTTCACGATGGTACCGCGTGCGAGGTCACGACCGTAACAGGCCGCACAAACGCCCTCTTCCGCTTCACAGGTCAGCGGCGAGCGCAGACGTACCGAAGCGATATCGGCTTCTTCGATGGCATCGGCTTTGCGTTCGTCGATCAGCTCGTTGCGGGCCACCAGCACTTCGCCGGTTTCCGGATGCAGCACATCGTCCGCCGCAACACGACCCAGAACCCGCTCGCCAAGGCTGGCCACGACTTCACCGTCATTCACAGCCGGATGGGCGGTGATGGCGTTTTCGGTGCCACAATCATGCTCGCGAACGATGCAATCCTGCGCCACGTCAACCAGACGACGGGTCAGATAACCCGAGTTCGCGGTCTTCATCGCGGTATCGGCGAGACCTTTCCGGGCACCGTGGGTCGAGTTGAAGTACTCGAGCACGGTCAGGCCTTCTTTAAAGTTCGAGATGATCGGCGTTTCGATGATCTCGCCAGAGGGCTTGGCCATCAGGCCACGCATACCGCCGAGCTGTTTCATCTGCGCCGGGGAACCCCGGGCGCCCGAGTGGCTCATCATGTAGACCGAGTTGGGTTCTTTCTCGGCACCGGCATCGTCGTAACGAACCGCAGAGATTTCGCCCATCATCGCGTCGGCCACCTGATCGGAACATTTCGACCAGGCATCGACCACCTTGTTGTATTTCTCGCCAAGGGTGATGAGGCCGTCCATGTATTGCTGTTCGTATTCCGTCACCTGGTTACGAACGCCTTCGACGATCTCCCACTTCGATTCCGGAATGACCATGTCATCCTTGCCGAACGAGATACCGGCCTTGAAGGCTTCCTTGAAGCCGAGCGACATGATCTGGTCACAGAAGATGACGCTCTCTTTCTGGCCGCAATAACGGTAGACGGTGTCGATGACCTGCTGCACTTCTTTCTTACGCAGCAGACGGTTGACCAGGCTAAACGGCGCTTTCGCATTCAGCGGCAGCTTGTGGCCCAGACGCACGCGGCCCGGGGTGGTTTCAACCCGTTCCCAGACTTCCTGACCATGTTCGTCGATCTGTTTGATCCGAGCCTGGATTTTGGCGTGCAGATGCACTTCGCCAGCTTCCAGAGCATGTTCGATCTCTTCGATCGACGAGAACACCATGCCCTCGCCCTTCATGCCTTCGCGTTGCATCGTGATGTAGTAGAGGCCGAGGATCATATCCTGCGACGGCACGATGATCGGCGCGCCGTTGGCGGGCGACAGCACGTTGTTGGTCGACATCATCAGCACGCGCGCTTCCAGCTGGGCTTCCAGCGAAAGCGGCACGTGAACAGCCATTTGGTCGCCATCAAAGTCGGCGTTAAAGGCCGAACACACCAGCGGGTGCAGCTGAATGGCTTTACCTTCGATCAGCGTGGGTTCGAAGGCCTGAATGCCAAGACGGTGCAGCGTGGGCGCCCGGTTCAGCATCACCGGGTGTTCGCGGATCACCTCATCGAGGATATCCCACACTTCGGGGCGCTCTTTTTCGACCAGTTTCTTGGCCTGTTTCACCGTCGAGCTCAGGCCTTTGGCCTCAAGCCGCGAATAGATGAAGGGCTTGAACAGCTCCAGCGCCATCTTCTTCGGCAGACCACACTGGTGCAGCTTCAGCTCGGGGCCGGTCACGATGACCGAACGACCCGAGAAGTCGACGCGTTTCCCCAGAAGGTTCTGACGGAAGCGACCTTGCTTACCTTTCAGCATGTCCGAGAGCGATTTCAGCGGGCGCTTGTTGGCCCCCGTGATCACCCGGCCGCGACGGCCGTTGTCGAACAGAGCATCAACCGATTCCTGCAGCATCCGCTTTTCGTTGCGCACGATGATGTCGGGCGCACGCAGCTCGATGAGGCGTTTCAGACGGTTGTTCCGGTTGATCACCCGACGATAGAGGTCGTTGAGATCCGAGGTCGCGAAGCGGCCACCATCCAGCGGCACCAGCGGGCGCAGTTCCGGCGGAATGACCGGGATCACGGTGAGGATCATCCATTCCGGGCGGTTGCCGGATTCCAGGAAGCTCTCAACGATTTTCAGGCGCTTGATGATTTTCTTCGGCTTCAGCTCGCCGGTGGCTTCGGCCAGATCGGCGCGCAGCTGTTCAGCTTCGGCTTCAAGGTCGATGGCAGCAAGCATTTCGCGGATCGCTTCAGCGCCGATATTGGCGGTGAAAGCGTCCATGCCGTAGAGGTCCTGGGCGTCCAGGAATTCCTCTTCGGTCATCAGCTGGCCGTAATGCAGGTCGGTCAGGCCCGGCTCGATCACCACGTAGTTCTCAAAGTAGAGAATACGCTCAAGATCGCGCAGGGTCATGTCGAGCATGAGGCCGATCCGGCTGGGAAGCGATTTCAGGAACCAGATATGGGCAACCGGGGCGGCGAGCTCGATATGACCCATCCGCTCACGGCGCACCTTCTGGAGCGTCACTTCGACACCGCATTTTTCGCAGACAACGCCGCGATATTTCATGCGTTTGTATTTGCCGCAAAGGCATTCGTAATCTTTGATCGGGCCAAAGATACGGGCGCAGAACAGACCGTCGCGCTCGGGCTTGAAGGTCCGGTAGTTGATGGTTTCCGGCTTTTTGATCTCGCCGTAGGACCAGCTCAGGATCCGTTCCGGGCTGGCGAGCGACACTTTGATCTCGTCAAAGATCTTCTGGCTCGCGAGCGGGTTGAACGGGTTGGTCGTCAGTTCCTGGTTCATTTTGAATTCCTCAAATCTGTGCGGTTGGGGTGGGAAGCGAGGGGGTCACCCTCACTCCTCATCCTCCGCATCCAGGAGTTCCATGTTGAGGCCGAGACCCCGGACTTCCTTCACGAGCACGTTAAAGCTCTCCGGCACACCGGCTTCGAAATTGTCCTCGCCCTTGACGATCGACTCGTAGACCTTGGTCCGGCCTGCCACGTCGTCCGACTTGACGGTGAGCATTTCCTGCAGCGTGTAGGCCGCGCCATAAGCTTCCAGTGCCCAGACCTCCATTTCGCCGAAACGCTGACCGCCGAACTGGGCTTTGCCGCCCAGAGGCTGCTGCGTAACCAGCGAGTACGGGCCGGTGGAACGTGCGTGGATCTTGTCGTCGACAAGGTGGTGCAGCTTCAGCAGGTACTTCATGCCGACCGTGACCTTACGCGCAAATTGCTCGCCGGTCCGGCCATCGTAAAGCACCGACTGACCCGAGGTATCGAAGCCCGCGCGTTTCAGCGCATCGTTCACGTCGCCCTCTTTGGCGCCGTCGAAAACCGGGGTCGCAATCGGCACACCGCGGGTGACGTTCTGCGCCACTTCAACCAGCGCGCCTTCGTCCATACCGGCAAGGCCTTCTTGATAGACCTCATCGCCATAGGCGTGCTGCATGGCTTCACGCACCGGGGTCAGATCGCCCGAACGACGGTATTCCTGCAGCGCATCGTCGATCTGGATCCCGAGCCCACGCGAGGCCCAGCCCATATGGGTTTCCAGAATCTGCCCAACATTCATCCGCGACGGCACGCCGAGCGGGTTGAGGCAGAAATCGACAGGCGTACCATCGGCAAGGAAGGGCATGTCTTCCATCGGGACAACCCGCGAAACCACACCTTTGTTGCCGTGACGGCCAGCCATTTTGTCGCCCGGTTGCAGCTTGCGCTTCACCGCGATGAAGACTTTGACCATCTTCATCACGCCCGGAGGCATATCGTCGCCGCGACGCACTTTTTCGACCTTGTCTTCAAAGCGATGCTCCAGCGCCCGTTTCTGCGCTTCATACTGAGCATGCAGCGCTTCCACCTGTGCGGCGTCGGTTTCGTCTTCGAGGGCAAGTTGCCACCACTGACCACGCGACAGGCTTTCCAGCAGCGCTTCGTCGATGACCGAACCGGATTTCACGCCTTTCGGGCCTTTCACCGCGGTTTTGCCTTCGATCATGCCGCGCAGACGGGCGTAGATGTTGCGATCCAGGATGACCATTTCGTCATCACGGTCGCGAGCAAGGCGTTCAACCTCTTCACGCTCGATCTGCAGCGCACGCTCGTCTTTTTCAACGCCGTGGCGGTTGAACACGCGCACTTCCACAACGGTACCGTAATCGCCCGGTTTCACCCGCAGCGAGGTATCGCGCACGTCCGAAGCTTTCTTCGAATTCCTCGATATGCACCGAGGTGTAAACGTCGTCACGCGCGATGCGTTCGGAGATCAGGATCGAGTCTTCGTAGTTGTAGCCAGTCCAGGGCATAAAGGCGACGACGACGTTTTTGCCGAGCGCCAGTTCACCCATATCGGTGGACGGACCATCGGCGATCACTTCGCCTTTGCCGATTTCCTGACCCACTTTCACCAGCGGACGCTGGTTGATGCAGGTGTTCTGGTTCGACCGCTGGAATTTGCGCAGACGGTAGATGTCAACGCCCGGATCGCCCGGTTCCAGATCAGAGGTGGCCCGGATCACGATCCGGGTGGCATCGACCTGGTCGATCACACCGGCGCGGCGAGCCTGAATGGCGGCGCCGGAATCGACGGCCACTTTGCCTTCCATACCAGTCCCGACCAGCGGCGCCTCGGCGCGCAGAAGCGGAACGGCCTGACGTTGCATGTTCGAGCCCATCAGAGCGCGGTTGGCGTCGTCGTTTTCAAGGAACGGGATCAGCGCGGCGGCGACCGAAACCAACTGTTTCGGCGACACGTCGATCAGGTCGACACTGTCACGCGGCGCCATGGTGTATTCACCCGACTGACGGGTGTTGACCATCTCGTTCTCGAATTTGCCATTGGCATCCAGATGCGCGTTGGCCTGAGCCACCGTGTGCCGCATCTCTTCGGTCGCCGACATGTAGTTCACCTCGTCGGTGACCTGACCGTCGACAACTTTCCGATAGGGAGTTTCGATGAAGCCGTATTTGTTGACGCGGGCAAAGGTAGCCAGCGAGTTGATCAGACCAATGTTCGGCCCTTCCGGCGTTTCAATCGGACACATCCGGCCGTAGTGGGTCGGGTGCACGTCGCGAACCTCAAAGCCAGCGCGTTCGCGGGTCAGACCGCCCGGTCCAAGCGCCGAAAGACGGCGTTTGTTGGTAACTTCCGAAAGCGGGTTGGTCTGGTCCATGAATTGCGACAGCTGCGAGGAGCCGAAGAATTCACGCACAGCGGCGGCAGCCGGTTTGGCGTTGATCAGATCCTGCGGCATCACCGTGTCGATTTCGACCGACGACATGCGTTCCTTGATCGCGCGCTCCATGCGCAGCAGGCCCACACGGTACTGGTTTTCCATCAGCTCGCCGACCGAGCGCACCCGGCGGTTGCCGAGGTGGTCGATATCGTCGACATCGCCACGGCCGTCGCGCAGCTCAACCAGGCCTTTCACACAGGCAACGATATCATCGCTGCGCAGGGTGCGCATGGTGTCGGGCGCGTCGAGATCCAGACGCATGTTCATTTTCACCCGGCCACCGGCCGAGAGATCATAACGCTCGCTGTCGAAGAACAGCCCGTCAAACAGCCCCGAGGCGGCATCGACGGTGGGCGGTTCGCCCGGACGCATCACCCGGTAGATATCCATGAGCGCGGTTTCGCGGTTCATGTTCTTATCCACCGCCATGGTGTTGCGGATATAGGGGCCGACATTGATGTTATCGATGTCGAGAACCGGAATGTCGGTGATGCCCGCATCCAGCAGCTCTTTCAGGCTGCCGCCGGTGACTTCGCCGTCTTTATCCAGCTCCCAGGTCAGCTCATCGCCAGCTTCGACATAGATCGCGCCGGTTTCTTCGTTGATGATGTCTTTCGACACGAAGCGGCCGACGATCGCGTCGAAGGGCACCAGAAGCTCGGTGATCTTGCCTTCTTCGATGATCTTTTTCACCGCGCGCGGCGTCATCTTCTTGCCAGCTTCGCAGATGATCTCGCCGGTGGCCGCATCGACCAGATCCATGGTCGGACGGGTGCCGCGGATACGCTCCGGGAAGAACTTGGTAACCCAGCCCTTGTTCTTTTCCAGACGATAATCGACGGTCTCGTAATAGGCATCCATGATGCCTTCCTGATCCATGCCCAGAGCATAAAGCAGGGTCGTCACCGGCAGTTTGCGGCGACGGTCGATGCGCACATGCACGATATCTTTGGCGTCAAACTCGAAGTCCAGCCAAGAGCCGCGATAGGGAATGATGCGGCAGGCAAAGAGCAGTTTACCCGAAGAATGGGTTTTGCCTTTGTCATGGTCAAAGAACACGCCCGGGCTACGGTGCATCTGGGAAACGATCACACGCTCGGTGCCGTTGATGATGAACGTGCCGTTCTGGGTCATGAGCGGCATATCACCCATGAACACATCTTGTTCTTTGATGTCTTTCACCGAACGCGCGCCGGTATCTTCGTCAACATCAAACACGATCAGACGGAGGGTCACTTTCAGCGGGGCGGCATAGGTCATGTCGCGCTGCTGGCATTCCTCAACATCGTATTTCGGCGCTTCGAATTCGTATTTCACGAATTCCAGCACGGCGGTTTCGTTGAAATCCTTGATCGGGAAAACCGACTGGAAAACACCCTGGATACCTTCGCCATCAGTCGGCTCGGCGGCATCGCCAGATTTCAAAAACAGATCGTAGGAGCTGGTCTGCACCTCGATAAGGTTCGGCATTTCCAAAACTTCACGGATTCTGCCGTAATATTTACGAAGACGTTTCTGGCCAAGATAGGACTGCGCCATAAGGTTAAAACCTTTCTTTTCTCACTGACGCACGTGACCGCTGGGCTTCGGCACGCGCACCGCTCGAAACAGGGGGTTCTGATCAATACTTGGAAACCCTCCCACAGGCTTCCTCCCGATCGGTGAACCGCGCCTTGGAAAAAGCTCACATAAGCCCTTTCCAAGACAGGTTCGGCTGGACCCGGATTTCTCCGGGCCCAGCCAGATTTTTGTGTCGGGGCAGTGCCCCGCCAGCCCTTAGGCCAGCTCGACTTCGGCGCCAGCTTCTTGAAGTTTCTTTTGAACTTCTTCGGCTTCGTCTTTCGACACGCCTTCTTTGATTTTGCCGCCAGCTTCGACCAGCTCTTTGGCTTCTTTCAGGCCAAGACCGGTGATGCCGCGAACTTCTTTGATGACCGCAATTTTGTTGCCGCCGGCCGATTTCAGCACGACGTCAAATTCGGTTTTCTCTTCAGCGGCAGCGCCACCCTCACCGGGGGCAGCAGCCATCATCACGGCGCCGCCAGCAGCGGGCTCGATGCCGTATTCGTCTTTCAGGATGGTTTTCAGTTCCTGAGCTTCGAGAAGGGTCAGACCCACGATCTCTTCAGCAAGTTTCTTCAGATCAGCCATTTCAGTTTCCGTTCTTTCAGATGTGTTCCAACGTTCTGCGCTTGTCCGCTACGTCGGTCTCTCGATTGCTTACGCAGCCTTTTCCTCGATTGAGGAAAGGATGGATGCGATGTTGGAAGCAGGCGCGCCAATGGCCCCGGCGATGTTGGAAGCAGGTGCACCGATCTGCGACACGATCTGAGCGATGAGCTCTTCACGCGACGGCATAGCGGCGACGGCTTTAACACCAGCCTGGTCCAGAGCATCCCCGCCCATAGCACCACCAAGGATAACGAGCTTTTCGTTATCTTTAGAGTACTTATCCATGACCTTGGCCGCAGCCACAGGATCTTCGGAATAGGCGAGAACAGTCATGCCCGTCAGGTATTCGGCGATCGAGGCCGCCGGCTTGCCTTCAAGGGCGATCTTGGCGAGCTTGTTCTTGGCAACACGCACCGACCCACCCGCTTCGCGCATGCGTCCGCGCAGGTCTTGCATCTCAGCAACCGTGAGGCCTTCGTAGTGTGCAACCACCACAACGCCAGAGCTTTCGAAGATCTGGCCGAGTTCGTCGACCAATTTCTCTTTCTGGGCTCTATCCACAGTTTTACTCCAAGTATGGAGGGTTACCCCTCCGGCTCATGTTTCACCGAGGAAATCCCCGGCAATCGGGTCCTTACGGGTCCGTCCAAGTCGCCCCGGGAAGCCTGGCTGCCCGAAGAATCTCGTCTTTCCCGTCTCAGGCAGGACTTATGGCCGAAGCCGCCCACCGTCTCGGACGAATCATCAGGTCGCCACGAACGTGCCGGGCGACCTGATCGCGCGGTATCTAGAGAAGAATCGCCGGAATGTGAAGGGGCAATTTACCGTTTGCGGCCGGAGATCGCAGCTTCCTTCGCCACGGAACACGGCTTTGGGTCTCCAAAAGTATGGGACAAACCCGAGACCGATCAAGTTTGCCACAATTTTGCCTTAAATCTTACCAAGACCCGCCGGATTTGTTGCTCAAAGCAGAACAATACACGCGCACAGGACAAGATTGTAATCATGGCAGGCTATACAGACCCCATTTTACTGAGTGGCGACATGATCGCGACGCTCACCGGGTCACCCTACAACCAGGGCAACCCCGGAGATCCTAATTTCGGGATGGTGCTGCCCGGCGTTCAGGCGCTGGGGTCGAGCGGCGATCTGTATCGGCTGGTCTGGTTTCAGAATCTGAACAGCAGCGCCGCCACCTTCGCAAACGGGCAGTACTGGCGGCTAGAAAGCTACTCCCCCGATGCCGATCCGGATGGCGACCCGACCACCAGCAATGATGGCTGGAGCGCTGTTGACGGGATGAACTACCTGACCCCGAAGAATGACCTTGTAGCCGGGTTGGGGGCGGGTGACGAATATATCGTGTTTTCTGCGGGCGGCACCAATCTGCTTTACAATATCAATGGCGGACTGCCCGCGACCCCGACCACACTGACCTATTCCGGGGTCAACGAGCAGGGCGACCCGACGGTTGGCAACAATAACGGCGAGATGGATTTCAGCGATTCTTATCAGGCCGCGCAGGGTGTTGTCTGCTTTGCCGCCGGAACCCTGATCGACACGCCCACAGGGCCGCGCCCGGTCGAGGATCTGGCGCCTGGCGATCTGGTCATCACCCGCAGAAACGGCGCCGTACCGGTGCTGTGGCGGTCCGTGCGGGCGTTGTCGGGCGCGAATCTGGCGGCCCAGCCCAAACTGCGCCCGGTGCGCATCAAGGCTGGTGCGCTTGGACCCAACCGCCCCAGTCGTGATTTGATCGTGTCACCGCAACACCGGATGCTGGTCTCATCTGACATTGCGCGCCGCTTGGTGGGCAGTGACGAAGTGCTGATCCCGGCGATCCGCCTGACCCGACTGCCCGGGATCACCCAGGTGCGAGCAGAACGCGGGGTTAAGTATCATCACTTCCTCTGCGCTCAACACGAAGTGGTGTTTGCCGCTGGCGTGCCCGCGGAAACCTTCTATCCCGGCAAGCAAGCGCTGAAGACCATCAGCAAGGCCGCCCGGGACGAGCTGTTTGCGCTGTTTCCCGATCTCGCCCAGTACATCCCCGGCCTGACCGTCCGCCCTGCCCATCCAATCGTAGCCGGGCGCATCGCGCGCGACATCCTGGCCAAACATCGCCGCCACAACACGGCGCTGCTCGCGGCGGCCTGAGCAGACACAAAAACAAAGGGCGCCCCGAGAGGCGCCCTTTGCGTATTCTATTGTCACCCAGCTCAGTTGCCGGTGGCGCTTTCCACGTTGACCGACACGCCCGGGCCCATGGTCGAGCTCAGCGAGACTTTCTGCATGTAAGAACCTTTGGCGCCGGCCGGTTTGGCTTTCTGCACCGCATCCACAAAAGCGCGCACGTTTTCGGCCAGTTTGGCTTCGTCGAACGAGATTTTGCCGATACCGGCGTGAACCACACCAGCTTTTTCGACTTTGAACTGAACTTCACCGCCTTTGGCAGCTTCCACGGCCGCTTTCACGTCCATGGTCACGGTGCCAACTTTCGGGTTCGGCATCAGGTTGCGCGGCCCGAGGATTTTGCCCAGACGGCCGACGATCGGCATCATGTCCGGGGTGGCGATGCAGCGATCGAATTCGATTTTGCCGGACTGGATGGTTTCCATCAGGTCTTCGGCGCCAACGATATCGGCGCCAGCGGCGGTCGCTTCATCAGCTTTCGGGCCACGGGCGAAGACGGCAACGCGTACCGATTTGCCGGTGCCGTTGGGCAGCGAAACCACGCCACGAACCATCTGGTCGGCGTGACGCGGGTCAACACCCAGGTTCATCGCGATTTCCAGCGTTTCGTCGAATTTGGCGTTGGCATTGGCTTTGACCAGCGCAACGGCTTCTTCAACCGTCACATCGTCTTTGCCAGCGAAAGCTTCGCGCGCGGCGCGGGTGCGTTTTCCAAATTTGGCCATGTCGCTTACCCTTTCACCTCGATACCCATCGACCGGGCGGAGCCCAGGATGATCTGCATCGCGCCTTCGACGTCAACAGCGTTGAGGTCTTTCATTTTTGCTTCGGCGATCTCACGCACCTGTTTGGCGGTGACGGTACCGATCACTTCACGACCCGGCGCTTCGGCGCCACGCGGACGGTTACGCTTGCCCACCGGTTTCAGGCCAGCGGCCTTTTTCAGGTAGTAGCTCGCCGGCGGCGTTTTGATGTCCATCGCGAACGATTTGTCCGCGTAATAGGTGATCACGGTCGGGCAAGGGGCACCCTGCTCCATTTCCTGCGTCTTGGCGTTGAACGCCTTGCAGAATTCCATGATGTTGATGCCGCGCTGACCGAGCGCGGGGCCGACGGGCGGCGACGGGTTGGCTTGACCTGCAGGGATCTGCAGCTTCATGGTGCCAGCGACCTTCTTGGCCATCTGGTTTCTCCTTATCAACAGCGAGCAACGCGATGCCCGCTTTTGGGTTGCCGTGGTCTGGTCTGAGCGCGCGCGCCCTCGCCTCCCACGCATGAAGATCAGGGGCCGAATCCCAAAGGGTGGCCCTGAACGTGGCGGACATACGCGCTTCGCCCCGCTTACGCAAGAGGATCGTGCAGCCCCGGGTGCTGAGATAATGCACTCAGGCGAAGGGGCTCGACACCTCGAAATAGTGCAATCACCCCCAATCCGTGTTTCACTTGGGAGGCGAACAGGAGGCTGCTATGGCGATGATCACCGATATCGAAGATTTCTTTACCCGGGGCTGCGGGCGTTGTGCGCGGTTTGATACGCCGGATTGCTCGGCGCAGATCTGGAATGACGGGGTGAAGGCCCTGCGCCAGATCTGTCTGGATGCCGGGCTCACAGAACAGGTGAAATGGGCGCATCCCTGCTACAGCCATGCCGGGCGCAATATCGCGCTGATTGGCGCGCTCCGGGGTGATTTCCGGCTGAACTTCTTCAATGCCGCGCTGATGAAAGACCCGGAAGGCGTGATGGAACGGCAAGGGCCGAACACCAAGCACCCGGACAGCCTGCGCTTTACCGGTGCCGCAGAGGTGGCGGACATGGCGCCGGTGATCGCCGCCTATATCGAAGAGGCAAAAGCCTATGCAGAGGCCGGGATCCTAGAGGCCGGGATCGTGCCCCCGAAAGACACCAGCGCACCGGATCTGCCCAATGAGCTGAGCGACGCGCTGGACGGCGATGCCGAACTGGCCGAGGCGTTTCACGCGCTCACGCCCGGGCGGCAGAAAAGCTATGTGATCAATCTGAACGGGGCGAAGAAGCCTGAAACCCGCCTGGTGCGGATCGAAAAGTTTCGGGATCAGATCATCGCTGGGAAAGGCGCGAATGAACGGTAGGGCGAGGCGAGAGCACTGCACCTACTCTCGACGACCTGAGCCGGGCGAAATGGTAGCCGATCGCAAACCTTCCCCCCAAAAGCAAACGCGCCCGGCAAGGCCAGGCGCGCGAAAAATCCGATATGGATCAAGCTCAGCTTTGTTTGGAGACCTGGGTGAATTCCAGCTCCACCGGAGTGGCGCGGCCAAAGATCGACACCGACACTTTCAGGCGCTGGTTGTCTTCGTCCACGCCTTCCACCATGCCATCAAAGCCTTCGAACGGCCCGTCGGTCACGGCAACGGTTTCGCCAACTTCGAAGCTGATCAGGGTGCGCGGCGCTTCCACGCCTTCTTCAACGCGGTTGAGGATCTGGTTCACCTCGGCATCGCGCATCGGCATCGGGCGGCCTTGCGGGCCAAGGAAGCCCGTCACCCGGTTGATGTTGTTCACCAGGTGATAGCCCTGATCCGACATCTCCATATGCACCAGCACATAGCCCGGCATAAAGCGGCGCTCGGTCGAGACCTTTTTGCCACGGCGCACTTCGATCACTTCTTCGGTCGGCACCAGCACTTCGTCGATCTCGTCTTCAAGACCAGCTTCGGCAACTGCGGTTCTGATCGCCTCGGCAATCTTCTTTTCGAAATTCGAGAGCACGCTCACCGAATACCACCGTTTCGCCATTTGTGTCTGCCTCGTCTTACGACCGGCGGTATCCCACCGAAGTTACAGTCTTTGCGGGCCATCCCGCCATTTGAAACAAAAAACCGGCGTGTAGGTTGATTCCTGACACGCCCGTTTGAGAAGTTCTGCCCGCTCTACCCCTGAACCCCGTGCGATTCAAGGGGGTTTGCCCAGGCCAGCCCCGCGATCAGGCGCCCAGGATCAGGCCAAGCCCATAGCGGATCGCCATATCGACCAGCGAAAAGAACAAAGCGGTCAGCGCGGCCATGGTCACCACCATGCCCGTGGTCAGCAGCACCTCGCGGCGCCCGGGCCAAACGACCTTGGCGACTTCGGAGCGCACCTGCTGGATAAACTGAAACGGATTCGTCTTTGCCATATTCCTGCCTTTCGCGGATTGGGTGGCAGATACGGGAAGTGAGCGCAGGTTTCAAGCCCGGTGGTATGGAAAGCACAGAGGCGTGAGTGCTCCCTGCCTGCCCACCGTGTCATGTGTCGGGATCCAGCAATGCAACAGCGCGCACCGCCCCGCAAACAATAGCTGGCCGAACGCCTGCAGGCACAGGACGAGCCCACGCTTATTCAGAGTATAAAATCATCTGTCGGAGAAAATGGCAGGGGCACCAGGGCTCGAACCCGGGACCTACGGTTTTGGAGACCGTCGCTCTACCAACTGAGCTATACCCCTGCAATCGGGGCAGGACGTACCCTATGCCCCGAGGGTTTTCAAGGCCATTTAAAACCCCGATCCAACAAAAGCGAACGGCGCCCCGAGATGGGACGCCGTTTGAGATTTTTGCCGAGGTGCAGCTTTTGACAAGCGCAACCGGATCGGCTCAGGCTTCGCGCAGCCTCAGCCGCGTGGCCTGCAGGCGAAGCAGCCCGATGACAGCGCCCCAATAGATGATCCAGGCCGCAAGCGTTACCTGATCCGGGGTGGCGCGATAGCCGGTCAGGCCCGCCACCAGCCCGCCGATACGGCCCCCATCGTCAAGCACCGCGCTGCTATCCCAGAGCGTGGCCGTATAGGGCAGCAGCCCATGGCCGACCAGCGATCCCATGCCCGAGGTGAAGAGCGCACAGCCAAGCAGCAGCAGCATGATTTCCGAAACCCGGAAGAAGCCGCGCCAGGGCAGGAAACGCCCGCCAGCCTGCAAGGCGCCATAGGTTGCGATGGCCAGAAACAGCCCCAGAACCGCCGAAGCAACAGCACCGGTCAGCGCTGCGTCGCGGGCCGCCGCAAAGGTGCCATACAGAAACACCACGGTTTCGCTGCCTTCTCGTGCAACCGCCAGCGCGGCCAGCACGAAAACCATCCACCATTGCCGCTGTTCTCCAGCCGCGTTCAGCCCCTGCTCCAAATCGCGTTTCAGACTGCGGCCATGGGCGCGCATCCACATCACCATCTGCACGATCAACCCGGCAGCAATGAAGACCATCAGCGTCATCATCATCTTGCGGGCATCAGAGCTGAGCAGACCGGAAAAGCCCAGCATGGTCAGGGCGAAAAGCAGCGCCAAAGCAAGCCCGGCTACGACCCCGCCCCAAAGGAACCAGGCCGCCCGGCGCGAGGCGCTTTCATGGCGCAGCCAACCGGCCAGAATGCCGATGACCAAAAGCGCCTCAACGCTTTCGCGCCAGATGATGAATGTGACCTGCCCGTTCATCTCAGCCTCACTCGGCGAGGATCACGCCGCGCGCGGTCGACTGATCTTCGTGGAATTCCTCAACGAATTTGTAGCTGCCTTCGGCCAGCCCCTTGATATCAAACGTCGCGGTCGCGCCGGGGGCGAGGATTTCCTCGATATGCAGGCTGTGGCTTTCGAATTCCGCCGGGGTTTCTCCGGTATTCGTCACGGTGATGGTGAAGGCTTCGCCTGCCGGTACAGTCAGCTCTGCCGGAGCGACCACGCCATC
>JARRIY010000063.1:0-26833 GCA_037379985.1 Maritimibacter sp. | reverse complement strand
AGTCATTCAAAGTTTCCTCCGCGAGGGTTTTATCGCAGATATGACCGTGACCGTTGTTCCGATCCTTATCGGGGCGGGCAAGCGGATGTTCGGGGCGCTGGATGCCGATATTGACTTGCAACTATTGGAGTCGAAGTCCTTTCCCTCGGGTTTGGTGACATCAAGGTACAAGGTTCTTTAGGCCATAACGCTGACAGGCGCCCTCCCCCACCAAGCAAAACGCCCCTGAGCCGCTTGCCAACGGCTCAGCTTCCACCTAAAGCCAGCCCATCGCTCCGGCCCGCGAAAGAAAGCCGGAATTTCTGCGCCGGGGCATTTGACTTGGCGCGCTAGCCCCCCTATAGGACGGGCTTCGAATGTATCGGCTTCCGAATCCACCGGGGTTCAGGGCCGCCTGACCAACGGAGTGGCGCATGAAACGCACTTTTCAACCCTCGAACCTGGTTCGCAAGCACCGTCACGGCTTCCGTGCCCGTATGGCGACCAAAGCAGGGCGCAAAATTCTGAACGCGCGCCGTGCCCGGGGCCGCAAATCGCTCAGCGCGTAAGCGACTGACCGATTCTGACAAGATCATGAGACCGCCGGAGGCTCCCGTTCAAACGGATCAGCCCCCGGCGGTTTTCTCGTGCCCGGATGGCAAGCTTGAGGTGCTGAAGAACCGCAGCGACTACCTCGCCTGCGCCCGGGCCCGCAAGGCCCCTGCCCCCGCCTTTCTGTTGCAAGCCCGCCGCCGCGATGGCGAAGAGGGCGGCACAGGCATTCGCGTCGGCTTTACCGCCTCGAAGAAGGTGGGCAATGCCGTGGCCCGCAACCGCGCCAAGCGCCGGATGCGCGCGCTCGCCCGTGCGGTTCTGCTGAGCGAGGGCAAACCCGGCTGGGACTACGTTCTGGTCGCCCGCCCCAGTGAGACCACGACCCGCGATTATGCGGCGATGGAAGCGGAGCTGCGCGAGACGCTCAAAAAGATCCACGCCCCGCGCAAGACAAGCTGACCCAGTTCTCGGCTGAAATCGCGCCGCGCCCCCTGCTCTAAGATTAAATAACAGGCGGTCCGGTGTTGCCCACGCGCCTGCACAGGTCATTCCCCAATTCCGCTGGAGCGCGCCTCAATTTCCCGGTTAGGTTTCTGCATAGAACACGGGAGACCACGATGACATTCGAAACCTGGCTTATCTTTGCGCTGGCCTATCTTCTGGTCACGCTGTCCCCCGGTCCGAATGTTCTGCTCGTCGCCTCTCACGCGGTGAAATACGGCTATCGCAGCATCGCCATTACCATCAGCGCCAACCTGCTGTGCCAGATGGGCATCGTGATGGGCGTTGCCCTGGGCGTTGGGGCGCTGATGACCGTCGATTCACTGGCATTCAAGCTGATCAAATATAGCGGGGCCAGCTATCTGGTCTTTCTCGGGGCCAAGATGATCTACACCGCCCTGTCGGAAAAGGGCGGGCTGGTCCGGGCGATTGAGGCCTGCGCCAAGACTCGCCCGGGCATCGCCAAACGGTTTCGCGAGGCATTCTTTGTGTCTGCCGGAAACCCGAAAACGGTGATTTTCCTCGCGGCCTTCCTGCCCCAGTTCATCAACACCTCGGCGCCGGTGGCCCCTCAGTTCATCGAGATGTATGTGACCATAGCCCTGACCGTGATGAGCATTCATGCCATCTATGCAGGGCTGGCGGTGTTCCTGAAACAGCGGATCGTCAGCCACCGGCTGCGCAAAGGAACCTCCGTTGCGACCGGAGGCCTCTTCGTGTTTCTCGGCATTGGGCTGTCCACCAGCTAGGCTCAGCCCTGCGCCGACAAGGCTGACGGTTTTGCGAGCAGCTCACGCCCCAACACCTCGCGACAAAACAGCATCGCCGCAGCCTCGCCCCTTCCCACGCAGCCCTCCGCCCCCTATATCCCCGCCATGAGCCCATTCGCCCATCTCCTCGCCCTGCCCGTGCGCTTCTACCGACTGGCCATCAGCCCGTGGCTCGGCAATTCCTGCCGCTATCAGCCCACCTGTTCGGCCTATGCGCTGGAGGCGCTGGAGACACATGGCGCGGTGCATGGCACCTATCTGGCGACCAAGCGCATTCTCTCGTGTCACCCGCTTGGCGGGTCTGGTTATGACCCGGTGCCGCCCCGCAAAGGCGATGCGCCGAAACAGGATTGAGCGCCAGAGCGAGCATCTGCCCCCCACACGCTCAGGCATAATAGACCCTGCCCTGGCACAGGGCTGCGTACAGGGTTGCGGGAAAGCCACAACCCGGCAGCCATTTCAATTTGCTCAGAAAAACCGCTCGCTTTTCAGGCCAGCCTCGTTATGAAACCCCTGTCCGACACATCAATCAAAGGAGGGACGCAGATGAACATCAGTGCAGCCGCCGCCCTCCGCGTGATCGGAACTCAGGCCTTTGGGAAATACGCGTCGTAGCGCCTTAACGGCTCTGCTGCCTTTCCGGCCCAAACCGCCCTTCGGGGCTTTCCATCACCTCAAACTCTGAATTCATCACGCGCCATCCGTGCGTTTGAATCAGGCCATTTTCAATCAGGGGACCGGTGTATTCACCGGGAACAAACATGCAACAGAACTCTGCTATCGTGGGCAAACTGCCCCCGCATATCACCCTCGATCTGATGATCGACAGCCATGGCGCCTGGGTCATCACCCGCGCGCTGATCGCAACGCTCATCCGTCGCCGGAAAATCCGGCCCATCACTGCCCATATGTCCGTCCATCTGCGCCGGGATGTCGGGCTGGAGGAGCATCACGCCCCTCCACCATGGCCGGAAAGGCCGATGATGTAATCCGTCGCGGAGTGGGAAAAGGGCTTGCCCTCAAGTGCACTTGAGCACCGATCCTGCTCCGCGAATCATCAATGGAGATACCGATGACTGATACGACCGTCGTCCGCCCGCCGCTTGATCCGGTTCTGACCGGGCTGCTCGACCGGTATGGCGAGCGCGCCACGCTGGTCGCGCTCATGCGCACGATCATCCGTCATCGGTGGACCCAACTCCACGCCCGACGCGCCACAAGGCGCGCCACAAACGATCTGAGCCCGCATCTGCGCCGCGATATCGGCTTTGCCGAGCCCGCGCCCGGCAATGTGCCGTGGCCGGGGCTTTTCCTCTGACCGCGCCTGCCCCTTGCCGGGCAGGGTTTTCAGGGCTACATCGCGGCCATGTTTGACGAAAGCGACGATATCCATCCGCTGCTGGCGGGTGCGCCCTCGAGTACGGCGTTCAAAAAACTCCGCAAACGCATCGTGCGCAATGTGCGCGAGGCGATTGATGCCTATGGCATGATCGAACCGGGCGCGAAATGGATGGTGGCGCTGTCGGGCGGCAAAGACAGCTATACGATGCTGGCCGTTCTCTATGAGCTGAAATGGCGCGGGCTGTTGCCGGTGGAGCTTCTGGCGGTCAATCTCGATCAGGGTCAGCCCGGTTTTCCGGCGACCGTGCTGCCGGAATTCCTTGAGAAAATGGGCGTGCCGCATCGGATCGAATATCAGGACACCTATTCCATCGTGATGGATAAGGTGCCGCAGGGCCGCACCTATTGCGCACTCTGTTCACGGCTGCGGCGCGGCAACCTCTACCGCATCGCCCGCGAAGAGGGCTGCTCGGCT
Source organism: Maritimibacter sp. (assembly GCA_037379985.1). GTDB lineage: Bacteria > Pseudomonadota > Alphaproteobacteria > Rhodobacterales > Rhodobacteraceae > Sinisalibacter. The sequence goes on along the minus strand of JARRIY010000063.1, from coordinate 23,212 downwards.
GTGGTGCTGGGTCATCACCGCGACGACATGCTGGAAACCTTTTTCCTCAACCTGTTCCACGGCTCGCGTCTGGCTACGATGCCGCCGAAACTGGTGAATGAAGAGGGCGATCTGTTCGTCTACCGCCCGCTGGCCTATGTCGCCGAGGACGATTGCGAGAAATTCGCCAAAGGCATGAATTATCCGATCATTCCCTGCGATCTTTGCGGCTCGCAAGACGGGCTGCAACGCCAGCAAATCAAGAAGATGCTGGACGAATGGGAAGCCCGCAGCCCGGGGCGGCGGCAGAAGATGTTCAAGGCGCTCAGCAATACCCGGCCCTCGCATCTACTCGATCCCGAGCTGTTTGATTTTGCAGGTCTCAGCCTGGGCACACCCGGACCCGCTGAAAAACTCTAAAATATATTCGCGCGTTAACGCTCGATTGACCTGTCTTTCGTAGGTTGTCCTCCAGTGGGTGCAGATACCCTAGCAGGAGGGACAGGTTCATGCCGGTCGACTACGGCAGTCGGATACAAATACTCAAGCGCATCATTCATGCTGTTCTGCTCGGTCCGCAACTCGCTGCCTTTATTCCAGCACTGATGCTCGGGGCCTATTGGTTTGGCGGCGAAGCGGTGCTGATGATCCTGGCACTGATCTTTCCGGCCCTTCTGGCCCTTGCCGGGTTTATTACCCGCACCCCGCACACGCCCGGTCGCCGTGACCCTGTGACCGGCCTACCCGGCCGCGCCCTGCTGGTGCGTCGTCTCGATCAGAATATCGCCCATTATCCGCATGATGGCCGCCATGCCAGCGCCTGTTTTGCGCTGGAGCTGGATAATTACCACGCGCTGGAACGCCAATACGGGCCGGAAGCCGCAGCGAAAGTGCTGCAACAGGCCACCCAACTGATCCGCGAAGTGCTGCGCGAAGAAGATACGCTGGCGCAGCTTGGCCCGGGCCAGTTTGCCATTGCCATAACCCAGACCGCGCGCACCGATCTGGAAACCCTCATTCAGGTGTCCAACCGGCTACAGGAGGCGTTGTCGAACCCGCTGAGCTTTGATCACACACGGGTGCTGATCACCTGCTCCATCGGCTTTGCCATGCCGTCGCGCGTTGTCGCCCAAACCGGCGAAGCCTATCTGACGGCGGCTGAATCGGCTCTGCATGAGGCCACCGAATATGGTCCCGGTTCGATCCGCGCCTATACCAAAGGCATGCGTCCGCGCCACGACACCGCCAGCGACAGTGTGGTGAAAGACGTGGTGAAAGCGCTGGATGACGGGCAGATCCGCCCCTGGTATCAGCCGCAGATTTCCACCGATACCGGCGAGATTACCGGGTTTGAAGCGCTGGCGCGCTGGATCCATCCGGAAAAAGGCCCGATCTCGCCCGCCGCCTTTCTGCCCGCCATTGCCCGCGGAGGCCTCTATGAACGGCTGGGCGAGGTGATGCTGTTTCACGCCCTCTCGGCGATCAAGGAATGGGACAAGGCCGGGGTGAACGTGCCCAGCGTCGCGGTGAACTTCTCGCCCGATGAGCTGCGCAATCCCAAACTTTTTGACAAGATCCGCTGGGAGCTGGACCGGTTTGACCTGACACCAGACCGCCTGACGGTGGAAATTCTGGAAGATGTGGTGGCGAAATCCGACGATGACACCACCACCCGCAATATCGCTGCGCTGTCGCGGATCGGCTGCCGCATTGATCTGGACGATTTCGGCACCGGGCATGCCTCGATCTCGAATATCCGCCGGTTCGACGTGAACCGGATCAAGATCGACCGCAGCTTTATCACCCATGTCGATACCGACCGAGACCAGCAGAATATGGTTGCCGCGATCCTGACCATGGCCGAACGGCTGGGGCTGGATACGCTGGGCGAAGGTGTGGAAAGCCATGGCGAGCACGCGATGTTGGCCCAGCTTGGCTGCGCCCATGTGCAGGGTTATTCCATCGCCAAGCCGATGCCGCTGGAAAAAACCGCTGAGTGGATCACGGAACACACCCAGAGAATCGCCAAAACCCCGCCACTGCCGCGTCAGGCTGGATAAGGCGCCCGCGCCCCATCCTCCGCAGCCTGACCGGCCCTGGCCGGGACAAAACCCGCATTCTGCCGCCGGGCAGCCCGGCATTTCCGGCCTTAACCGGAAAACCGCTTGACCTTTCTGCCCCTCCCCTGTTGAACCACCCTGATCCAAAATGACGTGGTGGCGGCATGAATAACCAGACCTCAAACACCATCCTGGCGCTCGTATTGAGCCTCGCAGTTTTCATCGGCTGGACGATGCTCTTCCCCCCTGCGCAGACGGTGGCCCCTGAAGATAGCGCCGCAACGGCCGGGCAGGTAACGGATGGCAGCACTGATACCGCAGCCGCCAGCACCGAAACCGCTGTTCCGGCAACGACGGTGGCCTCGGGGGGCGGATCGACGATCTGCACCTGAAAGACTACCGCGAGACCATCGACGAGAACTCGCCGACCGTCACGCTGCTGACCCCCGCCGATAAAGAGCACGCCTATTATGCGCTCTATGGCTGGGCCCCGGGCGGCAATCTGGCCGCCAGCGATGTGCCCGGTGCCAATACGCTCTGGTCTGTGGAAAGTGGCACGGTGCTGACCGCCGACAGCCCCGTCACCCTCGCCTGGACCAATGACAAGGGCATGACCTTCCGCCGCACCATCGCGGTGGATGAGAAGTTCATGTTCTCGGTCACGCAATCGGTAGAAAACGGCTCGGGTGAGGTTCAGCGCCTCGCCCCTTACGGCGTGGTGGCGCGCAACGGTATGCCGGAAGACCTCGCCAACCGTGGCGTGATCCTGCATGAGGGCGCAATTCAGGAAGCCGATGGCGAGCTGACCGAAACCAAATACAAGAAAATGGCCGATATGCCCGCCGTCGCCCGCGAAGGCGCGCTGGCCGAGATCACCGAAGTTGGTCTTGACGGCTGGATCGGCTTTACCGATCATTACTGGGAAACCCTGATGATCCCCGAGCCGGGTCAGGCGTTCACCGGCGTGACGAAATTTGTCGAAAGCGCCGAGATCTACCAGACCGAAGCGCGGATGCCGACGCAGGAAGTTGCCCCAGGCGCCAGCGCCTCGATCACCACCATGCTGTTTGCGGGCGCCAAGGACTGGGCCACGATCCGCGATTACGAACAGCAGAAGGGCATCGTCAACTTCATCGATTCCATCGATTGGGGCATGTTCTTCTTCATCACCAAGCCGATGTTCTGGCTGCTGCACAACCTGCATGTGATGATCGGCAATATGGGCTGGGCCATCATCGCGCTGACCTTCGTGGTGAAATTCGTGCTGCTGCCGCTGGCCTATCGGTCCTACGCCTCGATGGCCCGGATGCGCGAGCTGCAGCCGGAGATGGAAAAGATCAAAGAAGCTGCCGGCGACGACAAGCAAAAGCAGCAGATGCAGATCATGGAGCTCTATAAGACCCATAAGGTGAACCCCGCCTCGGGCTGTCTGCCGATCCTTCTGCAAATCCCGATCTGGTTCTCGCTCTACAAGGTGATCTATGTCACCCTTGAACTGCGCCATCAGGCCTGGATTGGCTGGATCCAAGACCTTTCGGCCCCCGATCCCAGCTCGATCCTCAACCTGTTCGGCCTGATCAACTGGACGGCCCCGGATTTCCTCAGCTTCTTCGCCCTCGGTGTGCTGCCGATCCTGCTGGGCATCTCGATGTGGCTGCAACAGAAGCTGAACCCGCCAGCCACCGACGCCACGCAGGCGCAGATCATGGCCTGGATGCCCTGGGTGTTCATGTTCATGCTCGGCCGGTTCGCCAGCGGGCTGGTGCTCTACTGGATCGCCAACAACACGCTGACCTTCCTGCAGCAATACACGATCATGTGGAGCCACGGGAAACGGCCAGACCTGTTTGGCAACATCTTCGCCGGGTTCAAGAAAAAGCCCGAGACAGAGAAAAAGAAATAAGCATCAAAGGGGCGTGGCGCGAAAGCATCACGCCCCTTCTCTTTGCCCCTGCCGGGCCGCGTGGTTGATGGTGGGCTAGACGACAGGCATAAGCCGGGCGCGCACCTGCCCGGGAATGGCATCATCAGTTTATGCCTGCAGCACAAGCTTTCGCCCCCTAACACCAGCCGGAAGGAGCCTTTTCAGAAAAGGCTTCCCAAGGGTTTTCTGAAAACCCTTGGGACGGTGGGGACTGCACCGAGGTTGATCGGGCAATCTGGCCTCTCGCATCTGCGGGGCAAATGCCATAGAACCATGCAAACACCGGCATAACGGATTGATCGCATGGCCCCCTCGCTTCCCTTCCCGCTCGCAGAAGAGCCCGATGATTTCACCCGCGAAGTGGGGCGCAAGCTCTTTGCCGGGGAAACCGATTTTCTGAAAGGCGTCGTCGCCATGGACGGGCTGCCCGACGGCGACCGGCCGGAGATCTGCTTTGCCGGGCGGTCGAATGTTGGCAAGTCGAGCCTGATCAACGCGCTGACCGGGCGCAAGGGGCTGGCGCGCGCGTCTAACACCCCGGGCCGCACGCAGGAGATCAACTTTTTCACCACCATGGGCGGGCCTTATCTGGTCGACCTGCCGGGCTATGGCTTTGCCAATGCCCCGGTTGCCGTGGTTGAGAAATGGCAGCGCCTGCTGAAAGCCTATCTGGCGGGCCGCGCCACCCTGCGCCGCGCCTTCGTGCTGATCGACAGCCGCCACGGGGTGAAGGCCGTGGATGACGAGATCATGACCCTGCTCGATAAGGCCGCCGTGACCTTTCAGGTGGTACTGACCAAAGCGGACAAGGTGAAAGAAGCCGAGCGCGAGAAGAACCTGACACAGGTGCGCGGCGCGCTCGCCAAACACCCGGCGGCCTATCCGGAGCTGATTGTCACCTCGTCGGAAAAAGGCTGGGGCATCGAAACCCTGCGCGCCATCATCGCGACGCTGGAATAGCACCCCCTTGGCAGCCTGCCTGCCCAACGCTAGAGGATGGGAAACCCGCCCGAGGAAGACCGATGAGAAAGCAGAATATGACCCGTGACTGGATCGCCACCGCCCGCACGCTGAACGAAGCCCTGCCCTATTTGCAGCGCTATGAGGGTGCGACCGTGGTGATCAAATTCGGTGGCAACGCGATGGGCAATCAGGAGGCGATGGCGAGCTTTGCCCGCGACATCGTGCTGATGCGCCAGGTCGGCATCAACCCGGTGGTGGTGCATGGCGGCGGCCCGATGATCAACCAGATGCTGGAGCGTCTGGGGGTGGAAAGCGATTGGGTCAACGGCAAGCGCGTGACCGATGAAGCCACGGTGGAAGTGGTGGAAATGGTTCTGGCGGGCCGGGTCAATAAACGCATCGTGCAGGCGATCAATGATGAAGGCGGGCGCGCGGTCGGGCTGACCGGGAAGGACGCCAATCTGATGATCTGCGATCAGACCGACCCGGCACTGGGATTTGTCGGCACGCCTGCCGAACTGGATACCGGGGTGCTGGAAAACCTCTTCGAAGCCGAGATCATTCCGGTGATCGCCCCCATTGGCTCGGGCCGCAATGGCGAGACCTTCAATGTGAATGGCGATACGGCCGCGGGCGCGGTGGCGGGGGCGTTGAAAGCCGACCGGCTGCTGCTGCTGACCGATGTGGCCGGGGTGAAGGGCGAGACTGGCGATGTGCTGACCGAGCTGACCGCGCAACAGATCCGCGATTTGACCCGCGACGGCGTGATCGCGGGCGGGATGATCCCGAAAACCGAAACCGCGCTGGAAGCGATTGAAGGCGGTGTGCGCGCCGTGGTCATCCTTGGACGGTTCAGGAAGACCGCAGCACAATCCTGCTGCTGGGCCCACGCGAGCCGGGATTCTGGGCAGCCTTTTCCACCTCGCCCGAATATACCGACGGCCTGCCCGACCCGATGGATCGCTGGTCGAAACGGGTGATCGGCACGCTGGCACAACGCTGGGGCGGCGAAGCACTGTTTCCCTCTGACGGACCGCCCTACCCGCCTTTCATCGCCTGGGCGCTTGGCTCCGGGCAAATCTGGTCCTCGCCCGTCACCCTGCTGGTGCATGCACATCAGGGGCTCTGGACCTCGTTTCGCGGCGCAGTGCGGGTGCCTGGCAGCTATGCCCTGCCTGAGGTTGAAAACCCCTGTGAAAGCTGCGCAGGCCAGCCCTGCCGCAGCGCCTGCCCGGTCAATGCGCTCACCGCCGAGGGCTATGACGTGGCTGCCTGCAAAGCCTTCCTCGACCAGCCTGAGGGGCAGGATTGCCGCGATCAGGGGTGCGCGGTTAGGCGCGCTTGCCCGGTCGGTCAGGGCTACGATAGGTTGGCAGAGCAATCCCGGTTCCATATGCGAGCGTTTCACCCGACATGACCCTGACCCTCATCCTCACCCGCCACGCGAAATCTGCATGGGGCGACCCGGTGATGGATGATCACGACAGGCCACTGACCACGCGTGGGCACCGGTCGGCCGAGGCGGTGGGCACATGGCTGGCAGAGCGCGATCTGGTGCCCGGAGAGGTGTTCGTATCCAGCGCCAATCGCACCCGGCAGACTTGGGGAGATATTGCCAAGGCATTTGATACCCCCCCGCAGCCGCTGATTGCGTCACAGCTTTATCACAGCGAACCGGAAACCATGCTGGGCATGGTGAAAAAGGCGAGCGCACCGGTGGTGATGCTGATCGCGCATAATCCCGGCATGGCCTATTTCGCCTATGCGCTGGCCGAAACCCAACCCCGCGACCACCGCTTTGCCCGCTATCCGACCGGGGCGACCACGGTGCTGGAATTTGATGCAGAAAGCTGGAGCAAGATCGGCTGGCACAAAGGCACGATCCGCGATCTGGTTTTCCCGCGCGACCTGATCTGACGCGCTGATCCCGACATACTTCTGCTGGCTTCGCTTGGAGGAATGCGCGCTGCCTCCTCGGGCGAGCGTCTGTCCGTGGGCTGGCGCATCCCTGCGCTTAGTCAGCGCCATTTATACCAGCCACGAACTGCCTGCTTCGCCGCATGTCACCGCGCTCCAATAGCGCCAGTCCGCTGGAGACGGACAGGCGCTCGCCCGGCGCCCTGTAGGCGGTTTAACGGGGCGACTTCCCCCCAAACACAACAAAGGCGCCTCCGAAGGGGCGCCTTTGTCTGGGTATTATGAGCCCATCAGAGGATCTGACTGAGGAACAGTTTGGTGCGTTCCGATTGCGGGTTCGAGAAGAACTCTTTCGGTTCGTTCTGTTCGACGATCTGCCCGGCATCCATGAAGATCACGCGGTTGGCGACCTTTTCAGCAAAACCCATTTCGTGGGTCACACAGAGCATGGTCATGCCTTCTTCCGCGAGCTCGATCATGGTGTCGAGCACCTCTTTGATCATCTCCGGATCCAGCGCCGAGGTGGGTTCGTCAAACAGCATGATGCGCGGCATCATGCAGAGCGAGCGCGCAATCGCCACCCGCTGTTGCTGCCCACCCGAAAGCTGCCCGGGATATTTCAGCGCCTGATCGGGGATCTTCACCTTTTCAAGGAAATGCATCGCGCGCTCTTCGGCTTCCTTGCGGGGAACCTTGCGCACCCAGATCGGGGCGAGCGTGCAGTTTTCCAGAATGGTCAGATGCGGGAACAGGTTGAAGTGCTGAAACACCATCCCGACTTCGGAACGCACTTTGTCGACGTTCTTGAGGTCAGAGGTCAGCTCGGTGCCATCAACGATGATCTGCCCGGCCTGATGTTCTTCCAGCCGGTTGATGCAGCGGATCAGGGTGGATTTGCCCGACCCTGACGGGCCACAGATGACGATACGCTCGCCTTCATTGACCGTCAGGTTGATGTCGCGCAGCACGTGGAAAGACCCGTACCACTTGTTCATGTCGCGGATTTCCACCGCAACCTGATCCGAAACATGCATATGCGAGCGGTCAACGTCGCGTTCGATTGCCTGGCTTGACATTGAGGTCACTCCCTTAGCGATGATCGGTGCGCAGGCGACGTTCAAGATACATCGCGTAGCGAGCCATTGAGAAGGTAAAGATAAAGAACAGGAAGGCGATGAAGCCGTAAAGCTCCCAGACAACCCCGTTCCATTCGGCATTGGCGCGGATCGCGTTGGACAGGCCGACCGGATCCAGAAGACCGATCACCGACACCAGCGTGGTATCCTTGAACAAGCCGATGAAGGTCGACACGATCCCGGGGATGGAGATTTTCAGCGCCTGCGGCATGATGATCAGCCGCTGTGCTTTCCAATAATCCAGACCCAGCGCATCGGCGGCCTCATATTGACCGCGCGGCAGGGCAGCAAGCCCGCCCCGCACCACTTCCGCGATATAGGCGGCGGAAAACAGCGTGGCCATGATGATAACGCGCAGGATGATGTCGAAATCCGTGCCTGGCGGCAGGAAGATGTTCAGCAACAGCGAGGCCACGAACAGAAGCGTGATCAGCGGCACGCCCCGGATGAACTCGATGAAGCCAACCGACATCCATTTCACGATCAGCAGATCCGATTGCCGCCCCAGCGCCAGCATGATCCCCAGCGGCAGCGACATGACAATCGCGGTTACCCCGATGGTGATCGACAGCATCAGCCCGCCAAATTTGCGGCTGACCACTTCTTCCAGCCCGAAGGGCAGAATGGCATGCATGCCAGCCGAGAACAGGCCAGTGGCAAACAGCCACCACAGCACCGCTGCCACAACCGCGAGGATCGTGGTTGCGATGGTGCCCAGAACCGGCGTGAGATAGCGCAGCACGACCCAGCCAATCACAAAGCCCAGTGCCGCCCCAACCGGGGTCCAGAACGAGCCGCCCCAAAGCAGCCAGGGCATCACGAACAGGTAGAGGCCCGAGAACAGCAGCGGATTGGGCAGACGTTTTGCCCCTTGCTTGATCTGTTCGGCGCGGTCTTCGCCACCGGTTGCCATCAGCATATAGCCCAGCCAAAGCGTGGCTGCCGCCATCACCAGACGCAGGACCCAGATCACGGCACTGGCCGGGGCAAAGATCGTGGCGATGAACAACACGGCCGCCAGAGCGAACCAGTTGGCACGGCGCGAGATCATGCTGAACAGCACCGGAATCAGCGCCACGAACAGCAGCACGAAGGCCAGGATCGGGCGCCAATAAAGCTCACTGGGATAGAAGCCAAACAGCATCTGCTTCCAGCGTTCCCCGATCACGCCCCAGCAGGCCCCGCCATAAGCGGCTTCGGTCACCATGTCGCGGCACTGGGTCAACGACGTTGCATTCCAGGTCGGCGACCAGAACCACGGCAGGAAGTTGCTAAGCACATAATAGAGAAATGCCAGCGACAGCACCGTCAGGATCGAGTTCATCCAGCCTGCAAACAGGTTTTCGCGAATCCAGCCGATCACCCCGGTGGTCGAGGCCGGAGGGTCGCGCTGTTCGAGCATTTCAGAGCGGACATAAGACAGATCACTCATCTCAGCGCTCCTTCAGTTTCATGGCGTTGTTGTAGAAGTTCATCGCGCCCGAAATCACCAGCGAGATGGTCAGATAGATCAGCATGCCGATCATGATCGTCTCAAGCTCGCGCCCGGTCTGGTTCATGGTGATCCCCATCAGGGTGCCGGTGATATCCATATAGCCCACCGCAATCGCCAGCGACGAGTTCTTGGTGAGGTTGAGATATTGCGAGATCAGCGGCGGGATGATGACCCGGAGTGCCTGTGGCAGGATCACCAGGCTCATGGTGCGGCGCGGACGCAGACCAAGAGCCGAAGCGGCTTCTGTCTGGCCTTTCGACACGGCCTGAATACCAGCCCGCACGATCTCGGCGATAAAGGCCGAGGTATAGATCGACAGCGCCAGCCAGAGCGCAATCAGAGAATTGCGCATATGGGTGCCACCCTGGAAGTTGAAGCCTTTCAGCGCGGGCATACCGAGATAGAAGCCCAGCGCCCAAAGCGTGATCAGGGTCGGCAGTACTACCACGCCGAGGCGCAGATACCAGACGGTCGGCCGGTCGCCGGTCTCGTTCTGGATCCGGTCTGCCCGCCGCCCGATGGCGCGCGAGGCAAACAGGCTGGCGATCAGAACCGCAAGCACGGCCATCAGATCAAGGCTGATCTGGAAGGTGCCGCAACCCACATCCGGTTCGCCTGCCATCGGCCCTTCGCTGGCATAATAGCTTGCGCAAGCCGCGTCATCGGGGCTTGCCCCGACCGGAAAATCGCCCAGCCCGACACGCCAGCCGGTGGGAGTTTCCAGATAATTGCCCTTGTCATCACGGGCATCGCGACCAAACAGCGGCTCGGGAATATAGATGCCGCGATTGGTCATAGCGACGCTACCGCCCAGCAGCATATGCGCCGCCGGATCATCGCCGCGGAAATCTTTCGGAGATGGCAGGGTTTCGATCAGCACCGCCATGGAGAAGACGATCCAGAGCAGAACCGGCACCGACCGGAAGGTGTCGACGTAAACCGTCATCAGCCGCGACACCAGCCAGTTATGCGACAGGCGCAGCACCCCGACGATCACACCGAGCACCGTGGCCGCAATGCAGCCCATCACCGCCACCAGCAGCGTGTTCAGCACCCCGACAACAGCGGCGCGCAGATGCGTATCCTGGTTGTCGTAGTCTATCAGGCGCTGGTTGATGTCGTAGCTCGCGCTTTCGCTGAAGAAGCCAAAGCCCAGAGATTTGCCTAGTGTATCAAGGTTATTCGCCGTGTTGTTGATAAGCCAGCCGATCAGGGTCAGGAAACCGATAAGCGCAACGATCTGAATGGTTATCGAGCGATAGCGGCTGTCGTAGATCAGCATAGACAAGCGAAATGACTCCCTAGGAGGGTCGGTCAATGTCGTCATGGAGGGTCCCCGTCACTCCCGGTTTTGTGCCTTTGCGGCTTATCCGAACCGGAGCGTCATTATTTTTGGTAGGTCAAAGAAGAAGGGGCGCGAAACCATCTCCGCGCCCCTTCAGAATATCTTAGCGGAAGGGCGGTGCGTAGAGGATGCCGCCGTCTTTCCACTGGGCGTTCAGGCCACGCGACAGAGCAACCGGGGTTTCTTCGCCGATGTTTTTGGCAAAGATTTCACCGTAGTTGCCACCCGCCATGATGGCGTGCTTGGCCCATTCGGCGTCGAGGCCGAGCATTTCGCCCAGGTTGCCTTCGGTGCCGAGGATACGGTTGATTTCCGGGTTGTCGGTACCAGCCGACAGCTCGTCGATATTGGCCGAGGTGATGCCCATCTCTTCAGCCGCGATCAGCGCGTTCAGGGTCCAGCGGGCGATGTCGCCCCATTCCTGGTCGCCATGACGCACGAGCGGGCCGAGCGGCTCTTTCGAGATCACTTCCGGCAGGATCACGTGATCGCCCGGAGCTTCGAAGGTCGCGCGGGTCGCCGCCAGACCGGAACGGTCGGTGGTGTAAACGTCGCAAGCGCCCGACAGGTACTGCTGCTGAGCTTCGGCGTTGGTTTCGATCGGAACCGGCTCATAGCTGATGTTGTTGGCGCGGAAGAAATCGGCCAGGTTCAGCTCGGTGGTGGTGCCAGTCTGGATACAAACGGTGGCGCCGTCCAGCTCTTTCGCCGAGGACACGCCCAGTTCTTTCGGGACCATGAAGCCCTGACCGTCGTAGTAGTTGATCCCGACAAATTCGAATTTCAGGTCAACGTCACGGGTCAGCGTCCAGGTGGTGTTACGCGCCAGAACGTCGATTTCGCCCGAAGCCAGCGCGGTAAAACGGGTTTTCCCGGTGGTCGGCACGAATTCAATCGCGTCCTGATCGTTCAGCACGGCCGCAGCCAGAGCGCGGCAGTAGGACACGTCGAACCCATCCCAATGGCCGTTTGCATCGGGTGCAGCAAAGCCTACGAGACCGGTCGTCACGCCACAGTTCAGCTTGCCGCGCGCCTTCACATCATCCAGCGTCGACGCCGAAGCCGACGCGGCCATCAGGCCGGCCACTGTCAGGGCGCCAAGAAATACGGTCTTTTTCATGTTTACCTCTTCCTGAGTTTTGCCCCTTTTGGGGCCTTTCTTTCCGACTTAACGCCGGGCATGGAATTGAAGAAGAGCCCACTCTTCTTCGTGCGGGGAGTTTGGTCGGATTCTTTCTTTCCGGTCAAGCCATGCCCCCAATTCTTTTTCCGATAACATGCTGCTTAAGATCTTCAAAACAAAAACGCTTTGCGCCGAAACCTGCGATTTAGTCGCAGGCCAGAAGTGAAACAATCAGCGCTGCGTCGAGAAAAGCCTGTTTTTTCAGCAGTGTGTGAGCGTCGGCTTCGTCATCATGCCCCCATTTCTCGACCTGCCAGTCTTCGTCGATGCGCGAGAGATTCCATAGATCTTCGGCGGGGCGCAGGTCGTGCAGCGCGGCAAAACCAAGCACCAGCGAACCGGTGAGCGACACCAGATCGTGAAAAGCCGCGAGCCGGTACACGTCAAGCGCGAGCACCTGATCGGCCAGTCGCGCCAGCGCAGTGGCATCCTGATCGGCGGCGATGATCCCAGCCACGGGCACCAGCCGCGCGCCCAGAAATTCATCGGCCCAGTCGAGCAGCGGATCCCAGCCCGCCGCCTGCCGCGCTACCAGCCCGGCAGGTTGATCGGCGCGGTGGCAGAGCAGATCGGTTTCGCCATAGGCCGCGAGCAGCGCCGCCACCTCGGCTTTCTGCGGCATCACCTTGTCGATGGCGGAATTCATCGTGCGGGTCAGCGGCATGGTATCGGGGCGCAGCTTTTCCTCCTGCGCATTCCATTCCGCCGCCACCGCTTCGGCCATGGCACGGCTGGGCATCACCAAGAGCGCTTTCGACGGGGTGCGCACAGGGCGGCCGTCAAGCTCGACGCTATAGCCGCCATCTGCCTCGGCCACATCGGCCAGTTTCCAAAACCGTTTCGGTTGCCAATCGCTCATACTGCCTGCCTCCAGACCGCCTCCACCGCGCCCGGCAGATCAGCGAAATCCGTTATTACCTGCGCCGCGCCCGCTGCGATCAGCGCTTCCGGGCTGTGATAGCCCCAGCTCACTCCGATTGCCGCCACGCCCGCCGCGCGGGCCATCTCAATATCAAATGTGGTATCGCCCACCATCACCGCATCGCCCACCGCAACACCGGTTTCCGACAGCGCCGCATGGATCATCGAGGGGTGAGGTTTTGACGGGTGCGTATCGGCGGTTTGACGGGTGACGAAAAACCGATCCAGATCATGCGCTGCAAAGGCGTGATCGAGCCCGCGCCGCGCCTTGCCGGTGGCAACCCCCAGTAGCAGCTCATCACGGGCATGGAGAGCCTCCACAGCGGCACGCGCACCCGGATAGAGCGGCGACACCGCCTCGGCCCCTTTCGCCTGACGCTGCGCCAGAAACGCCGCGCGATAGCTTTGCGCGCCGCGCTCGATCATCGCCTCGTCAGCGTCGGGGACCAGCAGTGCGACCGCCTCCTGCAAGGACAGGCCGACAATCTGCAATACCTGCTGACGGCTCGGCACCGGCAGGCCCATATCGGTAAAGGCGATCTTCATCGCGGCAATGATCGCGTCCTGACTGTCGATCAGCGTACCATCCACGTCAAAGATCACCAGCCGCAAAGCCGCGCTCATCGCAGCTCCTCAAACGGGTCATCAGCAGCAAGGTCTTCGGTCCAGCCCAGCGTGTCCCAGCTCGTGGCCATATGTTCCGGCAGCGGCGCGGTGATGGTCAGCGGCTTCTTCGTGACCGGGTGCACAAGCGTGATCGAGCGCGCATGCAGGTGCAGTTTTTTCGAGATGATCCCGCCCAGTTGCGCACCCCAGCCATCGCCAAGGTTTTCCTGGCCCGAGCCACCGTACTTGCCATCGCCAATGATCGGATGCCCGATCTCGGCCATATGCGCCCGCAGCTGGTGGGTGCGGCCGGTGACCGGCTCCATCGCCACCCAGGCGGCGCGCGAGGCGACCCGGTAAAGCGTGGCATAAAGCGTATGGGCGCGTTTCGCCCCTTCGGTGGTGGCCACATCATTCGGGTGCAGGCAGAGCATCTTTTCGCCCTCGCCCTTGCCACCACGACCCGGAGCCTTGACCAGCCCGTATCTGATCTCGCCCAGATAGGGCGTGGGCACACCGGCAACCAGCGCCCAGTAGATCTTGCGCGCCGCGCGGTGGCGGATCGCATCGGTCAGCGCCTTTGCCATCACCCGGTTGCGGGCCAGCAGCAGCACACCTGAGGTATCTTTATCGAGCCGGTGCACCAGACGCGGTTTGTCTTCGGCGTCGAATTTCAGCGCCTCGGCCAAGGCATCCACATGGCGGTTGCCCTGCCCCGATCCACCCTGTGTGGGCAGGCCCGGCGGCTTGTTGATCGCGATGATATGCTCGTCACGATAGAGCACGCAGTCTTGGATCATTTTCGCATCGGCATCGGAAATGCGCGCCAGCTGGGTCGGCTTCGGCGCCGGAGCTTCGCTATCGGGCAGCGGCGGCACGCGCACTTCCTGCCCCTCTTCCAGCCGGGTCGCGGGTTTTACCCGGCCACCATCGACACGGATCTCGCCCTTGCGGCACATCTTTTCGATCCGCCCCTGCTGGATATGCGGGAAGCGGCGGCGAAACCAACGGTCGAGCCGTTGATCGGCATCATCTGCGCCGAGCTTGATAAGTTGTACGCCGCTCATGCCGCCACCATCGCACGTGTGGCCAGAACACCAAGCGCAATCGCGGCCAGCGACAGCCCGACCGAGAAGGCAACATAAAGCCCGGCCTGCCCGAGCTCGCCGCGTTCAAATAGCGTGATCGTGTCGAGCGAGAAGGCCGAAAAGGTGGTGAACCCGCCCAGCAGCCCGGTCATCAGAAAGGGAGCATAGGCCATGCCATCGCGACGGGCGAGCAGCACGACGATCACCCCCATGATGAAGGAGCCGAGGACATTGGCGACCATGGTGCCAAAAGGAAAGCCCGGCCCAACGATCCGCATCACGGAGACATTGACCAGATAGCGCCCGGAGGCACCGATTGCGCCACCAAGGGCGACTGAGAGAAGCGTTGAAAACATGGGGTTTCCTTTAGGCGCCTGACCGGCAATGTCAACCTTGCCGCTTGGCACGCAGCCCCGCGAACCAATCCACCCGCTTTTTCAGCTCGCGTTCAAAGCCGCGTTCGACCGGAATGTAATAGACGCCGCGCTTCATGCTGTCGGGGAAATAGTTCTGGCCCGAGAAAGCGTCGGGCGCGTCGTGATCATAGGCATAGCCAGTGCCATAGCCCTGATCTTCCATCAGTTTCGTCGGGGCGTTGAGGATATGTTTGGGCGGCGCTTCTGATCCGGTTTTCTTCGCCGCCGCCATCGCCTGTTTATAGGCGGCATAGGCGGCGTTGGATTTCGGGGCCAGCGCCAGATAGACCACCGCCTGCGCCAGAGCCAGCTCGCCCTCAGGGCTGCCAAGGCGTTCATAGGTGTTCCAGCTATCCAGACAGATGGATTGCGCCTGCGGATCTGCGAGGCCAATGTCCTCGACCGCCATCCGGGTGATGCGCCGGGCCAGAAAGCGCGGATCTTCCCCTGCCGTCAGCATCCGGGCAAGCCAATACAGCGCTGCGTCGGGGTCAGAGCCGCGCACTGATTTATGCAAGGCGGAAATCAGGTTGTAATGCGCGTCGCCGGATTTGTCATAGCTCGCGGCGCGGCGCATGAGGCGGGAGGAAAGCTGTTCGGTGGAAAGCGGCGTATCGACCTTCCAGGCCGAGACCTGTTCGATCAGATTGAGCAGCGCGCGGCCATCGCCATCGGCCATCTCGATCAGCGCATCCCGCGCCTTGCCATCAAGCGGCAGCGCGCGCCCGAGCTCCTTCTCAGCCCGCTGCGCCAGAAGCTCCAGATCAGCCGGGCCAAGGCGTTTCAGCACCAACACTTGCGAGCGGCTGAGCACAGCGGCGTTGAGTTCGAACGAGGGGTTTTCGGTGGTCGCGCCGACCAGAAGGATGGTGCCATCCTCCATATGCGGCAGAAACCCATCCTGCTGCGCCTTGTTGAAGCGGTGGATCTCGTCGACGAATAGCAGCGTGCCCTTGCCATTGCTGCGGCGCATCTTGGCGGCTTCGAAGACCTTGCGCAGCTCCGGCACGCCGGTGAAAATCGCGCTGATCTGGACGAAATGCAGGTCGGTTTCGCGGGCCAGCAGTCGGGCGATGGTGGTTTTGCCCACCCCGGGCGGGCCCCAGAGGATCAGCGAGCTGAGCGAGCCAGAGGCCAGCATCGTGCCCAGCGGCCCCTCAT
This sequence comes from Maritimibacter sp., assembly GCA_037379985.1. Lineage (GTDB taxonomy): Bacteria > Pseudomonadota > Alphaproteobacteria > Rhodobacterales > Rhodobacteraceae > Sinisalibacter. Next base: position 7,018 of record JARRIY010000063.1, on the reverse strand, counting down.
CCCCCAAAAGCTCGCCCTGCCCGATCACCTCGGACAGGCTGCGCGGACGCAACCGGTCCGCCAGCGGGCGCGGGCCATCAGCCTTGGGATCAGACGCGGAAGTATCGAACAGGTCAGCCATGGGGCGACCATATCCCCCCAGCCAAAGCGCCGCCAGCGGGATTCGGTGCGAGCTGCGATGTGGGTAAAGGAGCTGCGCGGCCTGAGTTAAGCCCGCGCGAGGCCAGCTTAGAGCAGCTTATATTCCTGCGCCCGCTGAATGGCTTCGGCAGTGGTACGCACATAAAGCGCATCGCGGGCTGAGCGCAGCCGCGCATTGAGGGCGGATTCGGAAATGCCAAGCAAGGCAGCCGCTTCAGCTTGGCGATTGCCGCGCGCCACCAGCCGCAGCGCCATGCGTTGCGCCGGGGTCAGTTGTTCTGGTGGGGTCGAGGCCTCATGCAACTGCTCGACCAATTCGGAAATCGTGGCAATCTCTTCATCGGTAAACTCGCGATCATCCCGGGCGAACCCGCCCAGCGTGCGCGACGAGGTCGGCCCGACCGCCACCGTCATCCCGTAATTCATCCCGAATGCCCGGGCCTGACCGAAAATATCATGCGGATCCGGCAGGTCGATATCCGACCAGCGGATCGCGCCATCATTGCCAAAGCCCCAGAACACCATGGGATCGGCGAGCATATAGCCATTTTGGTTGTAAATCTGCATCCAGCGCGGATCATCCCCTAAGCAACCTTAAATTGCATACCTAATTCAGCGCACGCCCCAACGCGGGGGAAACCACAGCGACGTTCCAGCGCACCCACCCGAATTACAACGAAAAAGCCCCGCCGAATGGCAGGGCTTGATCATCTCTGGATTGAAACCGAAAGATTAGTCTTCGACTTCTTCCGCAGCCACGCGGGCTTTGTCAGCGGCGCCTTTGGCGCTCTCGTCACGATCGACGAGTTCGATGATCGCCATCGGGGCCATGTCGCCATAGCGGAAGCCGGCTTTCAGCACGCGGGTATAGCCGCCGTTACGTTCGGCGTAGCGCGGGCCCAGCACTTCAAACAGCTTGGCAACGTCTTTGTCTTGTTTCAGCATCGCCGCGGCCTGACGGCGGGCATGCAGATCACCACGTTTGCCGAGCGTAATCAGCTTGTCGACAACGCGTTTCAGCTCTTTGGCTTTCGGCAGGGTGGTTTTGATTTGCTCATGCTCGATGAGCGAGCCAGCCATGTTCGCGAACAGCGCTTTGCGGTGCTCATGGGTGCGGTTCAGGCGGCGGTAGCCTTTTGCGTGACGCATATGTCTTCTCCTAATTGCCCTCTACGGGCGGTTTTGCTTTGTCTGGCGGCCCGTGCGTGCGGGGCGCTCTCCTTGGGGCACTATGCCCATTTTGCGGCAGGCGGACCGAAGCCCGCCCGACCGTATTCGATCAGAACTGGTCTTCGAATTTCTTCGCCAGCTCTTCGATGTTCTCCGGCGGCCATTCCTCGACATCCATGCCAAGGTGCAGCTGCATGCCCGAGAGCACTTCTTTGATCTCGTTCAGCGATTTGCGGCCGAAGTTCGGGGTGCGCAGCATCTCGGCTTCGGTTTTCTGAATGAGATCGCCGATGTAAACGATGTTGTCGTTTTTCAGGCAGTTGGCCGAACGCACCGACAGTTCCAGCTCGTCGACTTTCTTGAGCAGGAGCGGGTTGAATTCCAGCCCGTCGTCTTCGTCCTGACGGCCAGCCGATTCCGGCTCTTCGAAATTCACGAAGATCGACAGTTGGTCTTGCAGGATGCGGGCAGCGAAAGCCACGGCATCATCCGGCGCAACCGAGCCATCGGTTTCGATTTTCAGCGTCAGTTTGTCATAGTCGAGCACCTGACCTTCACGGGTCGGCTGCACGTCATAGGACACCTTTTTCACCGGCGAATAGATCGCGTCGATCGGGATCAGGCCGATGGGGGCGTCTTCCGGACGGTTTTTATCGGCGGCCACGTAGCCTTTGCCGGTGTTGACCGTCAGTTCAACAAACAGTTCAGCGCCATCGTCGAGGTGGCAGATCACGTGATCCTTGTTTAGAACCTCGATGCCAGCGCTTTCGGAAATGTCACCGGCGGTCACGACCATCGGGCCTTTGGCGGAGATCGAAAGGCGCTTCGGCCCTTCCACATCCATGCGCAGGCAAACGCCTTTGAGGTTCAGCACGACATCGGTGACGTCTTCACGCACACCAGCAATCGAGGAAAACTCGTGCAGCACGTTGTCGATCTGAATGCTGGTGATGGCGGCGCCTTGCAGCGAGCTCATCAGCACCCGGCGCAGCGCGTTGCCGAGGGTCAGACCAAAGCCGCGTTCCAGCGGTTCGGCAACCACGGTCGCCTGACGTGCGGGGTCATTGCCCGGCTTGACGTCAAGCTGTGCCGGTTTGATCAGTTCTGCCCAGTTCTTGTGGATCATACGTCCCTCCATTCCTGTTCTGCCCCATGTCCAATAAGCAGAACGCCCGAGGATAAAATGACAGACTCGGGCCAGGGAAAATCCCAAGCCCGAGCATTATTATTCTTATTAAACCCGACGGCGTTTCGGCGGGCGGCAGCCGTTGTGAGCAATCGGGGTCACATCACGGATCGAGGTGATGTTGAAACCAATCGCGGCCAGCGCACGCAGCGCCGATTCACGACCGGAACCCGGGCCCTGCACTTCGACTTCAAGAGTTTTGACGCCGTGATCCTGAGCTTTTTTACCCGCATCTTCGGCAGCCATCTGAGCCGCGTAGGGGGTCGATTTCCGCGAGCCTTTAAAGCCCATGGTGCCAGCCGACGACCAAGAGATCGCATTGCCCTGCACATCGGAGATCAGGATTTTGGTGTTGTTGAACGACGAGTTCACATGCGCCACACCAGCGGCGATGTTTTTACGTTCCTTGCGCTTCGGTGCGCGTTTATCGCGTGCCATGTCTCAGACCCTCCCTTACTTCTTCTTGCCGGCGATCGGCTTGGCCGGGCCCTTACGGGTACGAGCGTTGGTGTGGGTCCGCTGACCGCGAACAGGCAGGTTACGACGATGGCGCAGGCCACGGTAGCAGCCCAGGTCCATCAGGCGTTTGATGTTCATCTGAACATCACGGCGCAGGTCGCCTTCAACCATGTAGTTGGCGTCGATATGTTCGCGGATGGCGAGCACTTCGGCGTCCGACAGTTCGTTGACGCGACGGGTGTTGTCGATTTTCACCGCCTCACAGATTGCTTTCGCAACTGCGGGGCCGATGCCGTGAATGTAGGTGAGGGCGATCGGGACGCGTTTGTGCGTCGGGATGTTCACGCCGGCAATACGTGCCAAGGTCGTTCTTCCTTTCGTTGCGGACCCGTAATGCCGGGTCCTTTTTTCACAACGTAAGCCCGCGGGGGTCATCCCTGCGGGCCGCAGCTGAAACTCTGGTCTGACGCGCTTTGGGGAGCGACCCCGGTTCGCGTCGATTCCCTTGCGGGATGCGGTGCTTTACGAGGGATTCACCCTTGCGTCAAGGCGTCTTGAAAATACGAAGGCGCAGAGGGCCAAAAACCTCTGCGCCTTTGTCATTTTATCACCGTCCCCCGGCCCCGGAGCCACGCCCCGACCGCCTGGGCTTCACCTGACGGATCAGGCGTCGAGGACCGCGTTGATCGCGCCTGCGACTTCGTCGATCTCGCCCAGCCCGTCGATGGATTTCAGATCGCCTTTGGCCCAGTAGTAGCCAATCAGCGGCGAGGTCTTTTTGTAGTATTCCATCAGCCGGGTACGCAGGCTGTCTTCGTTATCGTCTTCGCGACGCTTGAACTCGGTGCCGCCGCAATTCGAGCATTTCCCATCAGCCGGGATCGGCTTGGAAATGTCGTTATAGCCTTCGCCGCAGTTGCCGCAGGTCGAGCGCGCGGTGATGCGGCTGACCAGAGCGTCGTCGTCGACGCGCATTTCGATCACGGCGTCGAGCTTGATGCTGTGGCTGGCCAAGAGTTCGCCAAGCGCATCGGCCTGAGCCAGCGTGCGCGGGAAACCGTCAAAGATGAAGCTGCCATTCGGATCAGCTTCCAGTTTCTCTTCGATCAGCCCGATCACGATCTCATCGGTCACCAGTTGCCCGGCATCCATGATCGCGGCAACCTTGTTGCCCATATCGGTGCCCGAGGTCCGGGCTTCGCGCAGCATGTCGCCGGTCGAAAGCTGGGTCATGCCCCGTTCATCAACAAGCTTGCGCGCTTGTGTACCCTTCCCCGCACCCGGGGGTCCAAGCAGAATGATATTCATCGCCGTGCCGGTCCCTTCCTATTCGTTTTGCCCTTGCTGCGCTTGCCGCGCAGTTGCGAGCGTTCAATCAGGCCTTCATATTGATAGGCCAGCAGATGCGATTGCACCTGATTGATCGTGTCCATGGTCACCGAGACCACAATCAGCACCGAGGTGCCGCCGAAATAGAACGGGATGGAAAGCTGGCTGCGCAGGATCTCGGGCAGCAGACAGACAGCCGCCAGATAGAGCGCACCAACCACCAGAACGCGGGTCACGACGTAGTCGAGATATTCCACGGTTTTCGCACCGGGCCGGATGCCGGGCACAAAGCCGTTCTGTTTCTTCAGGTTGTCAGCCACCTCCTCGGTCTTGAACGACACTTCACGGGTATAGAAGAAGGTGAAGTAGATGATCATCGCCCCGTAGAAGGTGAGATAGAGCGGTTTTCCGGGGCCGAAATAGGCCAGGATGGTCGACAGGACCGGACCGGTGGTGTTGGACGAGAAGGTCGCGATGGTGGTCGGCAGCAGAAGCAGAGCCGACGAGAAGATCGCCGGGATCACGCCCGCCGGGTTTACCTTGATCGGCAGGTGCGACGAGCCGCCATCATACATTTTCATCCCCACCTGACGGCGCGGATACTGGATATGGATCTTGCGCAGGGCGCGTTCCATGAAGACCACAAAGCCGATCACCGCAACGATCATCACCAGCACGCCGATGATCACCACCGGGCTGACAGCGCCGGAGCGGCCCTGGCTGAGGAATTGCATCAGGGCGGCAGGGATCTGGGCAACAATGCCGACAAAGATGATCAGCGAAATGCCGTTGCCGACGCCGCGCTCGGTGATTTGCTCACCCAGCCACATCAGGAACATGGTGCCGCCAACCAGCGTCACCACGGCAGAGGCGATGAAAAAGATCCCCGGATTGTGCACGAGATCGCCAGCTTGCAGTGAATTGGCCAGAGCAAAAGCTTGCCCCGAGGCCAGCAGCAGCGTGCCGTAGCGGGTATATTGGGTGATCTTGCGCCGCCCTTGCTCGCCTTCTTCTTTCAGCGCCTTCCAGGGGCCGTAGAGGGTCGAGAGAAGCTGCACCACGATCGAGGCCGAGATGTAGGGCATGATACCGAGTGAGAACACCCCCATGCGCCCCAGCGCACCGCCGGTGAACATGGTCAGCATGCCACCGATCCCCTGCTGCGCCTGCTCCATGAAGTCACGAAGCGCAATCGCGTCGATCCCCGGAACCGGGATATAGGTGCCGATCCGGTAGATGATCAGAAGCCCGATTGTGTAGAAGATCCGTTGGCGAAGCTCTGTGGCTTTGCCAAGCGTCCCCCAGGACAGGTTCGACGCCATTTGTTCTGCTGCAGATGCCATCAAGGCCCCCCGTCATATGCAAACGCCGCCAAGACCGATCTCCGGCCCGGCGGCGTGGAATTCACGTGCGTATGTAAGGGGCGGAGCCGCCCCTCACAAGCGCTTACTCGGCCGCCGTCGCGTTTGTGATCGTCAGCGAGCCGCCGGCTTTCTCAACAGCTTCCACAGCCGATTTCGAAGCACCGGTCACGCTCAGGGTCACTTTCGAAGTGATTTCGCCTTTGCTCAGCACGCGCACACCGTCGAGTTTGCGACGGATCACGCCAGTGGCCAGCAGCACGTCTTCGGTGATTTCCGATTTCGCGTCGAGCTTACCAGCTTCGATGAATTTCTGGATCAGGCCCAGGTTCACAACGGCAAATTTCTTGCGGTTCGGCTTGTTGAAGCCGCGTTTCGGCAGGCGCATGTAGAGCGGCATTTGGCCGCCTTCATAACCGGCAATCGCCACACCCGAACGGGATTTCTGACCTTTGATACCGCGACCGGCGGTTTTACCTTTGCCAGAGCCCGGACCACGGCCGATGCGTTTGGCTTTTTTGGCGGCGCCGGGATTGTCGCGCAGTTCATTCAGTTTCATATCGCTTCTCCTTAGCCGGAACCGCCCCCGAAGCGTGTGGAGCGAACACGGCATTTCTTGATTGTTGAGTCGGACCCAATGCGGGCCACCGGGCGCGTATAGACGCTTGGGGGCGGGCGATCAAGAGGGCGCGGTATCGCCTTACATCAACGAACAAGCCCGGATGCCCGTGCAGGGAGATCTGGCCCCGTGGGTTTGACTTAACCACCCGAGCTGTCATCGTGATGAGGCAACAGGGAAGAGGAACAGGCCATGGAAACGCTTTCGCTACAGAACCCGGTTTTTGCCACCTATGCCATCGCCGCCATGCTTGGCGTTCTCAAGGTGATGGGTCAAGGCTGGATGACGGTTTATCGGATGATGAAGGTCGATGCGGGCTATGCCAGCCCGGAAGATCTGAGACCGGGGCCGCTGAACCGCGCGCCTTCACCCGAGCAGCTTGAGGTGAATGACTACGTCGACCGTTCGCGGCGGATGCATCGCAACGATCTGGAGAATATTCCGGGTTTTTGGATCGCAGGGTTGCTATTCGTGTTCGCCGGGCCGCCGCTCTGGCTCGCGCAGGTGGCGATGTTTGGCTTTGTCGCTGCGCGGGTGCTGCATGCGCTGGCCTATGCGACAAAGCAGAGCCACGAGGTGCGGGCCACGTTTTACACGGTGGGGTCGCTCATCGTGATCTATATGACGGCGCATGTGTTGTGGGTGGTGATGGCGGGGTGACCCATGCTGCAAAGGGTGGATGTGATTGTGTTCAGGTCGCTTGAATGCGCCCCCTGCCGCTGAGTTCCGAGCGCCCCGGTTTCCAAAGAAGCC
>JARRIY010000062.1:0-12511 GCA_037379985.1 Maritimibacter sp. | reverse complement strand
CCTGCGAGAGGAAAAACTCACCAAGGAAATCAACATCCTCATCGCTGAGGGCAGCGCGGGCGCAAAGCTCGATCCCCTCCGCGCTCATCTCGCCCAGAAGCGATTCAAACACGGCCTGCTGATGCGCCATCAGGGCGCGGGCATCGTCATTGATCAGCACAAGCTGTTCGGCCGGGGTCAGCCCGTCGACCGATGGGGTATTATTCCCCTCGCGCGCCAGTTCGCGCAGACCGGCCACCCGGACGGTGTAGAATTCGTCAAGGTTGGTGGCCGAGATCGACAGAAAGCGCAGCCGTTCGAGCAGCGGCACGCGCGGATTTTCCGCCTCTTCCAGCACCCGCCAGTTGAAGCCCAGCCAGCTAAGCTCGCGATTGAAAAAGCGCTTCGGACCTTCGATCTCTTCCGCAGGCAGCGCGATGGGCTCTGGAAAGTCGGTTTCCAGAAAATCGGCGACGATCGGGGCGGCTTGGCTATCGAGGGTCATGGGTGCTCTATCACGGATTACGGTAACGGTTTAATGACGTTATGCGCCTGGTGTAGCGTTCTGTCCAGCGGTGGGCTGGGGCGCTAATGCGGCGATTCCGGGCGGGTATCGCATTGCTCCAGCTGGTTCTTCCGTAAGACCTTTCAGAAAGGTCTTACCAAGTGTTTTCTGAAAACACTTGGCCGCTGTTGATCTCCCGAACCAGTGCTCGCCCCGCTGGATCGAAGCTGTTCTAGATCCATATGCATGAGCGACGCGATTTGGGGAGCGCTTACTCCGCTGCCGCCGAGTATTTCAGAATATCATCCTCTGCGTCTTCCAACGCCCCCGCCACCGGCTTTTCCTCTGGTCGGGCGGTGGCTTCGGCCCAGAACCGTGCGGCCTCGGTGCCGGGATAGCGCCCGAAGCGGCGGGCCAGATGGCCGACACTGTGCAGGCAGGCGGCCAGCAGCCATGGATCAGACAGATCCTCGATCCGGATCAATGCGGCGGCGGCATCGTCATAGCCCGCTTCCAGCGGAATCGGTAGGGTGCCGGCCTGCCTTAGAAGTTGGGTGATGATCGGCCCCGGCGCGCCGCGACCCGACGAGGCCCCGAGCACCACCACGCCGATCTGAGAGCTTTCCTCGACCCGTTTCAGAATCTCGTCCACCGCATTGCCTTCGCGGATCACCAGCTTCGGATCGACATTATGCTTGTCGCGCATCCATTTCGCGAAGACCTGAAAATGCGCGTGAATGCGCTCCTTGGCCTCTTCGCGCATGATCGTGCCGACGCCGATCCAGTGATTGAACTCATCAGGTGGAATCACCGAGAGGATTTCCACGTCGCCGCCCGTATGCTGGGCGCGCATCGCCGCAAAGCGCATGGCGTTCAGGCATTCTTTGCTATCGTCCAACACAACCAAAAACTTGCGCATCGGAAATCCTCCTGTCCGTCTGGCATGATGACCGAGCAGGGGGGCGGGATCAAGCATTGTGATCCATCGGATCGGCGGCGACTTGCCTCAGCTTGGGGAAATGGCTAGGACTCAGCTATGGTTTCGCAAGCGCTCATCAGCTTTGTCTATTATCCGCCGCTCACATAGCGGCGTGTGAAACTTCATGTTCAACCGCCGCCCGGCCGGTGGTTGACAATAGAGCATATGCCTCTGGCCGCGCGCCTCAGGAGGCAGGAATGCAAGCCTTTGATACGGATAGAAAACCAGCGCTGGGCCTGATCGGCTTTGGCGCATTTGCGCGGCTTTTGGCGCGGCATCTGACGCCGTTTGCACAGCTCTCGGCCTATGATTCCGCCCCGCAGGCCTGTGCGGAAATGGCCGGGCTGGGCGTTGTGCCTGCGCCTCTGGATCGGGTGGCGGCAGCGGATATCGTGGTGATCGCCACGCCGGTGGCCGCGATAGAGGCGATGGCCAAGGCGATTGTCCCGCATATCCGCCCCGGCGCCCTGGTGCTGGATGTGGGATCGGTCAAGCAACGCCCCGCCAGGGCAATGGAGCGGTATCTGCCCGCCCATGCCACGCTGATCGCCACGCATCCTCTGTTCGGGCCGGAAAGCGCGGGGGATGGGCTCGCCGGGCTGAAAATCGCGTTATGCCCATTGCGCGGCGCGCGGGTGGCGGGGCTTGCTATGTTTCTGCGCCGGGCCTTCGGGCTTCAGGTGATCGTGACGACGCCGGAGGCGCATGACCGTGAGCTGGCGGCGGTGCAGGGGCTGACCCATCTGATCGCCAAGGCGCTCACCGCGATGGAGCTGCCGGACAGCCGAATGACCACGAAAAGCTTTGAGCACCTGATGCGGGCCACCGCGATGGTGGCGGGCGATGCGCCCGAAGTCTTTGCGACCATCGAACGCGATAACCCGTTCGCCGCGCCGCTCAGGACGCGGTTTCTGAAGGTCGCGGCAGAGCTTAGCGACGAGCCGTTTTATCCGGCGCTCACCGCCCAATCCCAGTAAAGCTGGCGGGTGCGTTTGGTAATCGGGCCGTGGGCATAGTGCACGTCGTCAAAGGCGGTGACGGGCGTGACCTTGTTGAGGTTGCCCGACAGGAACACCTCGTCGGCGGCGCGGAAATCGTCGAAGCTCAGCACGGTCTCATGCACTTTCACCCCGTCTGCGGTGAGGTTGGCGATATGGCGGGCGCGGGTGATCCCGGCAAGGAAGGTGCCATTGGCGATCGGCGTGAACACCTCGCCATCCTTCACCATGAACACATTGGCGCTGGCGCTTTCGGCGACATTGCCCATCACATCGGCCACCAGCGCATTGCCAAAGCCCTTGGCGCGGGCTTCGGCCAGCATCCTTGCATTATTGGGGTAGAGGCAGCCCGCCTTGGCATTGACCACGGCGCAATCCAGCGTCGGGCGGCGAAAACGCGTGGTGGTCAGCGTGGTTGAGGCCTCGGCCGGGGCGAGGGGGATTTCTTCGAGGCTAATGGCAAAGCCGGTGGAGCCCGGTTTCGGCACGATCCCCAGATCGCCGCCCTCAATCGCCCAATACATCGGGCGGATATAGACAGCCGCCTCTTTCGGGTAGAGCCTGAGCCCTTCCCAGGTGATCTCCAGCATTTCTTCGGTGGTCACGCTGGGGGTGATCATCAGCGCTTCGGCGGAGCGGTTGACGCGGGCCAGATGCGCCTCAAGGTCGGGGGCGATCCCGTCGAAATAGCGCGCACCGTCAAACACTGTGGTGCCCAGCCAGGCGCCATGATCGGCGGCGCGCATGATCATCGCGTCGCCCTCGTGCCATGTGCCTTCGAAATAGGTGCGGATATTCGTGCCGGTCGCCATCAATGCCTCCTTGAGTAACGCGGGCGAGACTAGGGGGGCATGTGGCGACAGTCCAGCGGGCAAATTGGCCCGGGGGGAAGATGCGGGAAGATGGAGGAGGGTTGGGGGGGCACGACCAATCCCCGCGCGGAAGCTTTTCCGCCGGGTTGTCTCATCAGGGTTTGTCGCATCTGCATCTGTTATGGAAAGAAGCGGCGGGCCCGCCTATCGCGGAATGTCCCTCGCCAGGAACAGGGTGTCCCCTGCACCTTCCGGGGGGTCTTTGGGGGGCACGACAGTTCCCGGTCGCAGTTTCGCTGGGCTGTCGAGCGGGAACGCGGAGGCCGCTTGTGCACGGCGGAAATATCTACGCCGTCCGGGTTAAGCCCGCGTAAGACCAGCGTGCGCCGATGGGCAAAGAGCCCCCCGGCGCGGGGCCGGGGGGAACGCGCTGGACGGATGTGAAGGCGCGTTGCGCTGGCGACTGGATAGGGGAGAACCAGCGATGGGATTAGGCTAGCGCGCGGATGATTCCGTTTTGTGACGGGCAAGGTGGCGCCAAAAGAAAACGGCGCCCCCGAAGGCGCGCCGTCTGATTTGTTGTGAGCGCAGAGGCTTAGCCGCGCGAGCGGACGAAGCCCATGATCTCATAGGTCTGATCCACGATCGGGCGGGCAATCGCTTCGGCCTTTTCCGCGCCTTTGGCGAGCAGAGCGTCGATCTCGTCGGGCGCGTCTATCAGGCGCTTCATCTCGGTCGAGATCGGCGCGAGTTTGTCCACCGCCAGATCGGCCAGTGCCGGTTTGAATTTGCCCCAGCCTTCGCCGCCAAATTCAGCCAGCACCGCCTCATCACTGATCCCGGCAAGCGCCGCGTAGATATCGACGAGGTTTTTCGCCTCGGCGCGGCCTTCCAGCCCGGCAACTTCCGAGGGCAGGGCTTCGGGATCGGTACGCGCCTTTTTGAACTTTTTGGCAATGGTGTCTGCGTCATCGAGCATGTTGATCCGCTCCATGTCGCTTTCCCCGGATTTTGACATCTTCTTCGACCCGTCGCGCAGGTTCATCACCCGCATACCGGGGCCTTCGATCACCGGCTCGGTCATCGGGAAAAACTCGGTGTCGTAATCGTGGTTGAACTTCGCGGCGATGTCGCGGGTCAGCTCCACATGCTGTTTCTGGTCTTCGCCTACCGGAACATGGGTGGCGTGATAGGCCAGAATGTCAGCTGCCATCAGCGAGGGATAGGCGTAAAGCCCGAGGCTTTGTTTTTCGGCATTCTTGCCAGCCTTTTCCTTGAACTGGGTCATCCGGTTCATCCAGCCAACGCGGGCGACGCAGTTGAACAACCAGGCCAGCTCGGCATGGGCGGGCACCTGGCTTTGGTTGAACAGGATCGAACGCGCCGGATCGATGCCGGAGGCGATCATCGCTGCGGCAACCTCATGGGTCGCGGCGCGCAGGTCGGCGGGGTTTTGCCAAACGGTGATCGCATGCAGGTCAACCACGCAATAGATCGTCTCGTAGTCGTCTTCCTGCATCGCCACCCAGCGTTTGATCGCACCAAGGTAGTTGCCAAGGGTCATGCCGCCCGACGGCTTGATCCCGGAAAATACGCGCGGGGCGAAAGATGAAGTGGTCATGACGGTCTCCGTCTGGATTTCTGTGCCTAGCTCGCTTACCCATGCGCAGACACAGCGTCAAGGAAACCCAGATGAAACCGCCGCATATTCACCCGGAAGACCAAGATCATAACGCCCCGCCGCTGAACCCGCTGCCGATCAGCGTGACCCTGCTGGCGCTGGCGATTTTCGGCATCGAGCTGGTTTTGACCGGAGCGGATAATGGCGTGCTCGGCGGCGCGCGGGGCAGTGGCTGGCGCTTGGCGGCGATGGAGGATTATGGGTTTTTCGAACCGCTGATGAGCTGGATGGTTCAGCACGGGCTGATGCGGGCTGATATTCTCATGCGCCTTGTGACCTATCCCTTCATCCATGCGAGCTTTACCCATGCTGCCTTTGCGCTCGTCTTCCTGCTGGCGCTGGGCAAGATGGTGGGCGAGGTCTTGTCAAACTGGGCGGTGCTGGTGGTGTTTTTCGGCGCATCCATTGCCGGGGCGCTGGTCTATTGGGGCATCTGGGATACGCAAGTGGTGCTGGTTGGCGCCTATCCCGGAGCCTATGGGCTGATCGGAGCCTATACATTCATCCTTTGGGCCGGGCTGGCTGGCGATATGCAAGGGGTCCGGGCCTTTGGTCTGATCGCGATGCTGATGGCGATCCAACTGATCTTTGGTCTGTTCGTCGGCGGCGGGCCGGGCTGGGTGGCGGAGTTTTCCGGCTTTATGGCAGGCTTTGCTCTGGCCTTTCTGGTCAGCCCCGGCGGCTGGCAGGCGCTGTTGCGCAGGATGCGGCAGCGGGGATAGGCAGTCGCTTCGAGAAACGGGCGGCGCCCGTCCTTCGACCGGGCGGGGCATGTGGGCTATGCCTACGCGCTGAACAACACAATGAGCGCCTGATAGTCAGGTGAAGCCCCCGGATCAGCCCCGTTTCACAGCCGCGCGGAAATCTGACAGGCGGAAGGCGCCGAACAGGCGGCCGAACAGCCCGTAGCTGACCAGCCCGATCAGCACCAATCCGAACAGGGCCGCGAATTTCACGCCCGATATCGACAGCAGTGGCCCGATCACCAGCGCCAGCGCCCAGATCACGCCGCCCATCGCCCAGGCGGCAAGCCCAATTCGCCAGATGCGGGAGCGGAAACGGCTGTCAAACCGGGTGACATCGCCAAAGCGGCGGGCGCCCAACCAGAGCTGCAACACCATGATCCAGCCCGCCACAGTGGTGCCGATGGCGGCGGCGATAAAGCCCAGCCAGGGGGACAGCCCAATCGCCAGCCCGGCATTCACCAGCATCGAGACCAGCGCGTAGTAAAACGGCGTCTTGGTGTCTTCGCGGGCAAAAAATACCGGTTGCAGCACCTTTTGCAGCACAAAGGCTGGCAGGCCGAGTCCATAGATCTGCACCGCCAGTGCGGTGGCGGCGGTATCGTCGGCGGTGAAAGCTCCGCGCTCGAACAGCACGCCCACCAACGGCATCGGGATCAGGATCAGCGCGACGGAGGCAGGCACGGTGAGGGCCAGCGCCATTTCTCCGGCGCGGCTCAGCGAATGCCTCCCGCCTTCATCATCGCCCGCCTGCAATTTGCGCGACAGATCGGGCAGCAGCACCACGCCAATGGCAATCGCAACCACGCCAAGAGGAAGTTGATAAAGCCGGTCGGCATAGTAAAGCCAGGCCACCGCGCCGTCGAAATAGCTCGCGACCTGCCGTCCGACCAACAGGTTCACCTGCACCACACCGCCTGCCAGTGCCGCCGGGGCGGCGATGATGGCGAGGCGTTTCAGCTCCGGTGTCATGCGAGGGCGACGCGGAATCAGCCGGTACCCGGCGCGTGAGGCAGCGACCCAGACAATGGCAAGCTGGGCGATCCCGGCCACCGGCACTGACCAGACCAGCGTCAGCCCGGTATCCCAGCCCAGATAATAGGCCACGCTCAGGGTGGCGATGAAGATCACATTGAGCAGTACTGGCGCGGCGGCGGCGGCGGTGAACCGTCCGACGGCGTTCAGCACGCCCGACAGCAGAGCGGCCAGTGAGATCAAGAGGATGTAGGGAAAGGCGATGCGGCCATAAAGCGTGGTCAGCTCAAACCTTGCATCGTCCATAAAGCCTGAGGCCATGGCCAATACCAGCGCGGGCATGAAGGCCAGGGCCAGCAGGGTAAAGGCAATCAGGATCGTCGCCAACCCGGTAAAGGCATCACGGGCAAATTCATGCGCCCCTTCGCCCGCCTCGACGCGCTTGGAAAACATCGGCACAAAGGCCATGTTAAACGCGCCTTCGGCAAAGAAGCGGCGAAACATATTGGGCAGCGACCAGGCGATCACCCAGGCTTCGGCCATCGGGCCTGCGCCCAATGTGGCGGCAATCGCGATTTCCCGGACAAAGCCCAGAATACGGCTGAGAAGAGTCCAGCCGCCTACCGTGACAAAGCCGCGCAACAGGCGGATCGGGGCCATCAGGACACAGCCCTTTCGGCGCCGCGCTCAATCGCTTCCTGCAGCTTTTTCTCCAGCGCCCGACGGCGCGACCCACTGTGGAATTTCAATCCGAACATGTCTTTCACATAGAAGCTGTCGACCACCTGTTCGCCATAGGTCGCGATCACTGCCGAGGCAATATAGACATTGCTGGAGGCCAGCGTGCGGGTGAGATCGTAAAGCAGGCCGGGCCGGTCGCGGGTATCGACCTCGATGATCGTGTAGATCTCGGAGCCTTCATTATCGAAGGTGATATTGGTCGGCACCCGGAAGGCGCGTTCGCGTTTCTTGATCTTGTCGCGGTCGCGCATCGCCTCGCGCGCCACCACTTCGCCCCTCAGGATCTTGTCGATCATATCCTGAAGCCGTTTCAGCCGGTTGACCTCATAGGGGCGTTCCTCGTGATCCTGTATCCAGAACACCGGCGTCGCCCAGCCATCCTTGGTGGTATAGGTGCGGGCATCGACCACATTGGCCCCCACCAGCGTCAGCGCGCCCGCCAGCCGCGAGAAGATCCCCGGATGGTCGGCCAGCGCAAAGGCGGCGCGGGTGGCGTCGCGTTCGGCATCCGGTTGCAGGTCTATGCGCACTTCGTCTTCGCGCAGATTTTCCAGCAACCGGGCAAAGATCACATGTTCGGCGGTCGACAGCCCTTGCCAATAAGGGTCGTAATGGCGGGCCGTTTCGGCACGCAGAGCTTTCTTGTCCCAATCGGCCAGCGCCTCGCGCAGCGATTTCTTGGCGTCATCCGTGCGCCCGCGTGTCGACAGAGCTTCGATCCCGTCTTCCAGAGCTGGCAGGGTCTGGTTGTAGAGATCGCGCAGCAGCGCGGCTTTCCAGTTGTTCCATGTATTCGGGCCGACCCCGCGAATATCGCAGGCGGTCAGTACCAGCATCAGATCGAGCCGCTTTTTCGACCCGACCGCCTTGGCAAAGCCCCGCACTGTGCGCGGATCGGACAGATCGCGTTTTTGCGCTACATCCGACATCAGCAGGTGAGAGCGTACCAGCCATTCGGCGGTTTCCACCTCGGACGGTTTCAACCTTAGCCGTGTAGCGATGGCGCGGGTCATACGCGCCCCGAGGATCGAATGATCCTCTTCCCGCCCCTTGCCGATGTCATGGCAGAGCAGGGCGGTATAAAGCACCTTGCGATTTACCCCGGCTTCGAGAATTTGCGACGATAGCGGCAGATCGGCCAGACGTTCCCCGCGTTCGATCTCGGCCAGCGCCGAGATGCATTGGATCGTATGCTCGTCCACCGTGTAGCTGTGATACATGTTGAACTGCATCATCGCCACGATGGGCTGAAATTCCGGAATGAAAGCGGCGAGCACGCCCAGCTCGTTCATCCGGCGCAGCGAGCGTTCCGGGTTGCCGTGTTTGAGCAGCAGATCAAAGAAAATCCGCGCCGCTTCTTTGTCGGCGCGCATCTCGTCGTCGATCAGATGCAGATTGGCCGTGATCGCGCGCATCACATCGGGGTGGATGAGCAGCCCGGTGCGCAGCGCCTCTTCAAAGGTCCGCAAGAGATTCAGCTTGTCAGCCAGAAAGGCCTTTTCGCTGGTATAGTTCAGCCGCCCCTGATTATCGACAAAGGGGGCGCGGGTCTTTTTGCGGCGCTTGAACAGGCCCTGAAGCAAGGGCGCGCGCTTGACATGGTTGTCTTCCAGAGCGGTGAGGAAAATCCGCGTAAGCTCGCCCACGGCGGTGGCGTGGCGGAAGTAATCCTGCATGAAATGCTCAACGGCCCGCCGCCCGGCGGTGTCTTCATAGCCCATCCGGGCCGCCACCTCGACCTGAAGGTCAAAGGTGATCTGGTCCATCGCCCGCCCGGCGATCAGATGCAGATGGCACCGCACTGCCCAGAGATATTCGTCGGCCTCGCGGAAGGTGGCAAACTCCTCGTCGGTGAACAGCCCCTTGTCTTTCAGCTCCTGAGTGGCGCTGACCCGATGCACATATTTTGCTACCCAGAACAGGGTTTGCAGGTCGCGCAGCCCGCCTTTGCCCTCTTTCACATTGGGCTCGACCATATAACGCTGGCCGCCCTGTTTCTTGTGCCGGACTTCGCGCTCATCAAGTTTCGCTTCGATGAATTCCGCTGCCGTGCCCTTGAACAGGCCAGACCAGAGCTGTGTGGTCAACTCCTCGGTCAGGCTGTCATCGCCACAGATCTGCCGGTGTTCCAGAAGCGCGGTGCGGATGGTGAAATCTTCCTTGCCCAGACGCAGGCAGTCTTTCACCGAACGCGAGGCATGGCCGACTTTCAGGCGCAGATCCCACAGCATGTAGAGCATGCTTTCGATCACGCTCTCGGTCCAGGGGGTGAGCTTGTAGGGGGTCAGAAACAACAGATCGACATCCGAGAAAGGCGCCATTTCAAAGCGCCCATAGCCGCCGACCGCCAGCACCGCCAACCGCTCGCCCGAGGTTGGGTTATTGACCGGATGCAGCACTTCGCTGGCAATGCGAAAGATCGAACAGACCACGCGGTCGGTCAGCCAGGCATAGGCCTGAACCACCGGATGGGCACTGAACGGGGCCTCTTCCAGCCCCGCCGCAATGGCGCTGCGCCCGGTGGTCAGCACCTCGCGCAGGATTGCCACACATTGCGTGCGGATCGCCGCATTATCATCACCCGCCGCGGCAATGGCCGCAGCAAGGGCGCTGTCGACTGCCGCCTGATCAAAAATCTCATCGCGAGGGCGGATCAGCCCTTCATCAGACAGCATTGCCATGGTCGACGGGCTCAGTAGCCGGCAACGGCAAAGCTTCTGGCCGCCGGAGCGATGACCACAGGCTCTTTGTCGATGATCTGCATGACGGCCAGCGCGCGTTCGGCGGTGCCATCGGCGCGCAGGCGGAACACGCCATTCACCCCGACAAAGCCCTGCGGTTGGGTCAAAGCCGCACCGCTCAGCGCATCGGCATTGCCCGATTTCGCCAGCGCGCCGATGGCGGCAATACCGTCATAGGCCAGCCCGGCGATGGAATGCGGGTTTTCGCCATAGGCGGCGACATAGCGCTGGGTGAACTGATCTTGCAGCGCCGGGTCGGGCAGGGCGAACCAACCGTTTTGCAGCCCCGGCAAGGTGCGAGCCGAAGCGGGGATATCCCAGCGTTGCAGCCCGATATACTGGATGCGGTCGGGGGTCAGGCCGTTTTCGGGCAGAAGCTGCGCCAGGAAAGACAGCGCCCCGTCGGTGCCAGAGGTCAGAAAGATCGAGTTCGATCCGCTGTTACGGGCCTGGATGCTGATATCGCGCACCGCGTTGATCACGCCGGTTTGCGAGACCGCAAAACTCATATTGCCGGTCTGGGTGGCGCCGGGGGTCGAGGCGATGGCCTGAGCGATGGCATCGCGCCCGACATTTTCGGTGGGGCTGTCGCCATTGACGATCATGATATCGCCTTTGCCCTGCGCGGCGGCATAGGTGACCAGCCGCCTTGCGGTGTTCTGAAAGGTGTTGCCGAGCACAAACACATTGCCGCCCGCCACCGCCGGGTTATTGGAGAACGAGAGCACATTCACACTGGGGGCGGCCGCGCCCACGGCCGTGGCGTTTTGCGAATAGACCGGGCCGAGGATGATTTTCGCCCCATCGCGCACCGCTTGTTTCGCCATAGCGGCGGCGGTGTCGGCATCGGCGGCGGTGTTATAGACCTTGAGGTCAATCGTCACACCGTCGAGATCGGACATGGCCAGCCGCGCCGCATTTTCCAGTGACCGCGCCATGGCGTTTTCCACCGCATTGCTGCCGCCACCGGGGACCAGAAGTGCAACCGGCACCGGGCGCGAGCTGTCGATCTGCGGTGTCGGGCTGAAATCGCCGGAGCAGGAGGCCAGCCCGATCAGGGCAATGCTGGCCGTGACAGCCGTCCAGAGCTTGCGGGTTCCACGCAAAAACGCAAACATATGTCTATCCTCTCTTTCGGTGCCAGGGTCGCGACTGTAGGCAGAGACTCAAGCTACCCGGGTCGGGGGCATCATAGTGACAGGAAAAGGCAGGTCCACCCTTGAAACCAGAACAGATATCGCTGGCCGCCGGTCTCTATCTTGTTGCGACCCCGATTGGGAATGCACGTGACATCACCTTGAGAGGGCTCGATATTCTGGCCTCCGCCGATGTGATCGCGGCTGAAGACACGCGCACGGCGCGCAAGCTTTTGGATATTCACGGTGTGGCACTGGGCGGACGTAAGCTGATCGCCTATCACGATCACTCCGGCGAAAAGGGCCGCGCGGGCATTCTGAAACTGATCGCAGCAGGGCGCTCGGTGGCCTATGTCAGCGAGGCCGGCACGCCTCTGGTCTCTGATCCCGGCTATGCGCTGGCCCGCGATATCGGTGCGGCCGGGCATTATGTGACGGCGGCCCCCGGCGCCTCTGCAGTGCTGACCGCGCTCAGCCTGTCGGGCCTGCCATCCGACCGCTTTCTGTTTGCAGGCTTCGCGCCCTCCCAGCAATCGGCCCGGCGCCGCTGGCTGGAAGAGCTTTTGCCCCTGCCTGCGACTCTTGTGATCTATGAAAGCCCCAGACGCGTTAGAGGAACATTAACCGAACTGTGCGACCTTGGAGAGAGTCAAAGACAGGGGGCCCTCTGTCGCGAATTGACCAAGAAGTTTGAAGAGGTGCTGCGCGGCACTCTGGGTGAGCTTGCCGAGCTTGTGGCGGAGCGTGATCTCAAGGGCGAGGTTGTGCTGCTGATTGATCGTGACCGAGCTGAGGTCACGGAAGAGACGATGGAGGACGCGCTGCGCCGTGCGATGGCGGATATGAGCCTGAAAGATGCGGCGGCGACGGTGGCGGAGGCTTATGGCCTGCCCCGGCGCAAGGTTTATCAGGCAGCGCTGGAAATGGAGAAGGGCGATTAGGCCGCGGGGCTGTGATGGCCCGTATCGGTTGCCTGGTGTTGGTTGGTCGAGTTTGAGTGAAGGAGAGCATGATGGGTATGGCGGCGGCGACAGAGCGTGAAATGCGCGGGCGAAATGCCTATCTCTCTGGCTATTCTGCGGAAGAGGCCGTGGCGGCAGATTATGCACGCCGGGGCCATGATCTGGCAGCACGGCGTTGGCGCGGCTCGCGGGGCGAGTTGGATCTGGTGCTGCAGGATGGCGATGGGTTGATTATCGTCGAAGTGAAGAAGGCCCGTGA
>JARRIY010000061.1:0-20988 GCA_037379985.1 Maritimibacter sp. | reverse complement strand
GGCGGGAAGCGGACCTTCGCTGCAGCGGCAGATTAACTGGTAGCACTAGTGAAAGCGGACAATTAATGCCCTATGATCGCGACCTGCCTTCAGAGTGATTTTGCCGGAACCTCCCGGCTTGTTTTATCAGACTTCAATTGGTTTTCACAAAACCCGTACATAATAAGCCCAGCGACCTGCCATGGGATTTCTTCCCCATTTGCGACGAGAGTCCGACCCAGAATTGCACTGCTCCCCGCTCTTGGAGCGCGGGAAGCAGTGGTTTCAAAAGCACCGGGTTACCTGGCTTGTTCTGATCGGGTTTCAAGTTGGACGCGGTAGCCCAGAGGCATCAGGCTGACGCCGGTGCGGGCGGCGATCCAACCCCACAGCCCTTTTGGCAACAGCAGGGAAAACAGCAGCGCCGCCGCCCCGAGGCCGATCAGATACCAGACGCCGGTGGCCGCAAACCAGGTCTCGGCTGCGAAGAAGATCAGCGCGCCCAGGATCGCGCCCTCGAACCGGCCCAGCCCGCCCACAAGGACCATGAAGATCATATAGGCCGTCCATTGCACGCTGAAATACGTCTTGGGCTGGAAAGCCGAGACCTGCGCCAACCACAACGCCCCCGCGACCGCGGTGCCGAACCCCGAATCCGCCGCCTCTTCATTGTCGCGGATCGCTTGCATGGCGAGTCCGGAGGGCGTGCGCAGCACCGCGAACAGCAGCGCCAGCAAGCCCACCATGCCCGCGAGCGCTGCCCAGAAGATCAGCACGCGCCGATCGTCGATGGCATAGGCGTTGAGTGAAATGAGCGACGTGCCGGTCTCGCCCTGGATCAGCGGGTCGAGGTTCACACAGAGATGCGCGATCGAGGCCAGAACCCACATGCCGATGGCGAACTCACCGGCGCGCAGGTGCAGCATGAACAGCGACAGTACCCAGCTCAGCCCCGCCACGATCCCGGCTGCCAGCAGCATCGCGGCAAATGGGTTGATCCCCGCATTCGCCAGCCGGATCGTTGCATAGGCGCCGAGGCCAAAGAACAGCTGATTACCAATGGAAACCAGCCCACCATAACCCGCCAGCGCGTTCCACATAGCGGCGAGGATCACATAGATGAACAGTACAGTGAGCCGCTCGATCACACCGCCGGTTGCGAAGCTCGGAACCAGGGCCAGCACCAGGATGACCACGGTGGCCAGGGCGAAGGTCAGTTTGGACTGCCAGGTCCAGCGATGGATGATCATTGCGCCGCTCCTTTTTCAGTGGATCGCAGGATATGCGTCAGCCTCAGCGATTTGCCTTTCAGCGCAAGGCGGACGAACAGGACGACGAGAAACGCCACATGCCCGCCCAGCAAGAACCCCTGCGGATGGATCTGCGCGCCGAAGGATTGCGCCACCGCCAGCACGATGGCACCAAAAAGCACGCCCCAAAGCGATCGCGCACCGCCGATGATCGTGGCCTCGAAGGCAAACAAGAGTTGCGGCGCCCCGGCATAGGCGTCAAACGTGCCGCGCAGGCCGAGGGCCACCCCGGACACCGCCACCGTCATCGTCGCCAAAGCTGCGGCAATCCCGGCCGCGCGCCGCGCATCAACCCCGATCAGCCCCGCCGTCACGGGATCTGCGGCGGTGGCGCGAATTTGCCGCCCCAGCGCCGTGCGCTTCAGCATCAGGTCAAGCGAGCCTAGGATCAGCAGGGCCGCAATCAGGATATAGACCGGCAACTTGCCGACATAGATGCCGCCGGGCAGCTCGAAGGCCTCCCAGCTGAGATCACCGACATAGGGCGACAAAGAGCGTGTATTCGCGCCAAACTGTTGAAACATCAGGTTGTCCAGCACGATGGCCAGGCCAAAGGTGGTCAGCACCGGCAGCAACTCTCCGCTCCGGACTGCGCGTTCCAGCATCAAGCGCTGTAACAGCCACCCCGCACCCCCCATGATCGGAAGGGCCAGCAGCACCCCGAGGAAGGGCGAAAGCCCCGTGCTGTCGGCCAGCAGCCAGACCAGATAGGCGCTGACCACAGCGAGCGAGCCATGGGCAAGGTTGATCACCCGCATCACCTGCAACATGAAGGCCAGCCCGCAGGCAATCAGCGCGTAATAGCCCCCCAGAAGCACAGCCTGAATAAGGATATTGATCATGCGACAGCTCCCTCGCCGGTGCTTCCGAAATAGGCATGGGTGATCGCCGCACGATTGGTCTGCGGCATAGGACTGTCCAGCATCACTCGGCCTTCCAGCATGCAGATCACCCGATCCGCCACGGTCATCGCGCGGGTCAGATCCTGCTCGACCAGAATGATCGTGGTGCCTGTGTGCAGCAGCCCGTCGAGCGAGGCATAGACCTGATCGACCACCAGCGGCGACAGGCCCAGACTGACCTCATCCAGGATCAGCACATCGGGGTTGGACATCAGCGCCCGGCCGATGGCTGTGGCCTGCTGCTCGCCGCCCGACATGGTGCCGGTCGCGGCATGGCGTCGTTTGACGAGGTTGGGAAAGGTCTCAAAGATGCGCTCAACCGTCCAGTCCCCGTCGCGCCCCACGGTGCGACCCAGCTTCAGGTTTTCCTCGACAGTCATATCGAGGAACAGCTTGCGCCCCTCGGGCACCAATGCCAGCCCGGAGGCCACGCGCTGATGGCTGGGTATATGGGTGATGTCGATGCCATTCAGGTGCACAGTTCCGGCCTTGACCGGATTGGCCCCGGCCAGCGCCCCCAGCAGAGTGGTTTTGCCAGCCCCATTGGCCCCCACAAGCGCGAGGATTTCCCCTTGCTGCACATCGAAGCTCACCTCGCGCACGGCGCGGAACTGGCCATAGCGCACATCCAGATTTTTAACACTCAGAATGCTCATTCCGGCGTCCCCCCGAGATAGGCCGAGACAACCTCCGGGTCAGACATAACGGTCTCCGGTTTCCCCTCGGCGATGATGCGGCCTGCATCCATGCAGACCAGTCGTTCGGCGACCTGCAAAAGAATGTGGACGATATGCTCGATCCAGACGATCCCGATGCCGCGCGCGCGTAAGGAGCGGATCGTGTCCACCAGCTCGGAGGCCTCGGCATCGGTCAACCCGCCGCCAATCTCGTCGAGCAGCAGCAGGCGCGGCGAGGTGGCCAGCGCACGCGCCAGTTCCAGCCGCTTGCGATCCAGAAGGCCAACGCTCTCTGCCGGTCGATTGGCCACGGCCAACATGCCGCAGACATCGAGCGCGTCGAGCGCGAGGTCATAGGCCTCGGCCCGGCGCCGTGCCCCTGCATGGGTGGCGGCGACAAGGACATTCTCGAAGACAGTGATCCCCGAGAACGGCTTGGGGATCTGATGCGTGCGCACCAGCCCCCGTGCCGCCCGGTCGCGCGCAGGCAGAGCGCTGACATCAGCGCCATTGAGGTGGATCGTGCCCCGTGTGGGCGGTGTGGCACCGGCCAGAATGCCAAGCAGGGTGGATTTACCCGCCCCGTTCGGCCCGATGATGCCCACCGCCTCGTGCGAGGTCAGCGAGAAGTCGATCCCGTTCAGCACGGGGAGGGATCCAAAGGACTTGTGGATCCCTTCCCCGGTGAGCCGGGCTTCCTGCCCGGCTCGAACTGATGCCCTGCTCATTCGTTGTAGGGGATGAGCTTGGCGGTGATCGGGACGTTCGGATCGGTCGCGTTATTGACCAGCACGTAGTCCAGCTCGAACGGGCCCTCGGTGGCCTTCACCCATTGCGATCCGAGGATCGGGCCATGTGCCACGTTCGGCACCGGGCCGGAGGTGAAGTCGACCGTGCCGCCGATGGTCACGACATTCAGCGAAGCAATGCTGTCACGAACGGCCGCTTTGGAATGCGGATCACTCGACGCTTTCAGCGCTTCGATTCCCGCATCCAGCAGCGACAAAGTCGCGCCCAGCTGCTGAGTCCATTGCTCACCGGTCGCGGCCTCCCAGCCGTCGGCCAGTTCGTGGCCGCTCAGCCCGGTCACGGGTGAGGTGTAGGGGAAGTCGCGGTGCCAGTAGGCCGCCGAGGCCATGCCCTCAGCCAGCGATCCCATAGCTTCCATTTCGGAGGGGAACAGGCCGGTTTTCGCGGTCTGCATGATCTTGACCTGACGGGCGAGACCTTGCTGGGCCGCCTGGCGCCAGAAGGCGGCAAAATCCGGCGGGATCGGGAAGGAGTTGATGATCTCGACGCCCTCGGCCTTGAACAGGGCGATCTGTGTCGAATAGTCTGTGGTGCCGGTCTCATAGGCACCGGGATCGATGATCGTATAGCCCGCCGCCTCAAGCTGCGGCGCTAGAACCGCGCGCACGGCGTTGCCGTCAGCGTCGTTGGGATACATCACCCCGACCTTCTTGTTGGTCTCGATCTGCGGCCAGGTCGATGTGTAGGTTTGGAAGATTTCCCCAACGCCAAAGCCAAAGTGATAGGTCCATTTGAATGGGCTCGGCTCGCCCGGCTTGGCTCCTCGGCCGAAATACCACGCTTCCCACGGCATCACGGTAGACAGGCAGGGTACGCCAGCCGCCTCGCAGGCGTCCGAGACCGGGTTGATCACCTCGGGGGTGGAAACGGCCAACATCAGGTCGATATTCTCGTTGATCAGCTCCTTGGCCAGTTGCGCGGCACGCGCTGGATCCGACTGCGTGTCTCGGTCGAGGATTTCGACTGCATAGGTCTTGCCCGCCACTTCGATACCATCGGTCAAGGCAGCGCGGATCTGATCCAGAACATAGCCGTCGGTTTTGCCAAAGCCAGCCAAAGGCCCGGTGCGGGGACTGACAAAGCCGATGCGGATGGTATCCGCGCCCTGCGCGAACGCCCCGCGGGCGGAAAGGGAGAGCGTGCCCGCAGCCAGAAGGCCGGAGAAATGACGTCTGTTCAGTTTCATTTGTGTCATGATTTTTCCCTGTTGGTTTGCCCTTTGTGGGCGTTTACTTCCCGTTTTCCGGGTATTGTTGCCGCACGCGCCTCAAACGGCCGTAAGAGGCGCCGAACGGATTATTGGTCTTTTTTTGTTCGCTGGTCGCAGCTCGGTCAGCCGTCTCGCCGCGCAGGGTAGGAGCACACGACGGAGAGGCTGACCGCGCCCGACCGGCGCGCGGGATTATGCCTCTTCCGCGTCCTCATAGGGGACAGGGGTATAGGCGCCGGTTCCGTTATGCTCTTCCATCACGCTGCGCTTTTCGCGGTTGACCACCAGCTTCAGTACGTCGGGGCGCGAATAATGGCCTGCCGGATCGGCTGCCCCCTTGGCGATGGCGAGCATGGCCGGATCGAGATCGGCGTAGAGAATGCCCTCTTGGTCCTCCGGCAGTGGCTCACAAAGTGGGCGACCATCGGGACCGAAGATTTGCGCAAAGCCGCCGCCGGGTTTCGACGTTTGCGGGTTCAGCAAATAGGCCTTTTCGGCGCTGTCACCGGCGATCCGGTCAAACATCTCCTGACTGACGATGGCGCAAGGTGCGAGAACGTAGCACGAGCCTTCGACGGCATAGATCTGCGAGGCGGCGTTGTTGACTTCCGGCCCGAGCGCATAGGCAAGATCGCGGTAGGTGCAAAAGCTGGGCCAAGCAGCAATATGGATTTCCTCGTGCTGGGCATACATCGCCATCTTGGCCAGCGGCTGTACGTGTTCCCAGCAGTTCAGCGCGCCGAGACGGCCGAAATCGCTGTCGATGACCTGAAGGTCAGACCCGTCGCCCTCGCCGAACATGGTGCGTTCAACATGGGTGGGCTTCAGCTTGCGGCGGTTCAGGAGAATGGTGCCGTCTTCGCCGATGATGACCTGGCTCATGTAACGGCTGCCACCGGCCCGTTCGGAGTAACCCATGACCATGGTGATGGCGTTGTCGTGGGAAATCTGTTGCAGACGCTTCATCTGCGGCGATGACAGTTCCATGCTGTTGGCATGGTATTCCGGCAGAAAGCCAACGCCTTCGGCAGGCGCACCTGTCCAAATCCACCACGGATAGCCGGGCAGCCAGGCCTCGGGAAAGGCGATGAGCTTGGCTCCGGCCTTGGCGGCTTCGGCTGTCAGGTCAGCAGCCTTGTTGATGGAGGCATCGAGATCGAGAAAGACGGGAGCGGCCTGAACGCAGGCGGCTTTGATCGGTTTCATAGTAGTATTTTTCCCTGTTCGTATCGGTTGCCGCGCCATGTCCAAGCTGTTTGGATCGCCCGGTTTCACGGCGCAGCTGATGGTATGTATCTCTGCATGATCGGCGCATGGTGACTTTGCGCGAGGCGACAAATCGGTTGACTTGTGACGACAAAGACCAATGATCGTTCGCATTTCGTCTGATAAGGGGAGCGATCCGGGTCGTGACGGTAAGGTCTCGAGACACATGGGACGTTTGGCGCGAACAGCTTTGGTCGCGCTTCGTACGTCTTGAAAGCTCGTCCAACGATGACGGCTTCTTTGGCCATGTCCACGAGCCGGTGCCCGATTGCCGCCGCCTGTCGACCGTTCATTCGACGGCACAGGTCACCGAACGTACCCACGCGCATCTGCGCCAGGATCCTCAGGATTATGTGCTCTTTGCCCTACAAGCCGAGGGCCATGGCTTTATCGAACAGGATGGCAGGCAGGCTCGATTGGAGGCAGGCGATTTCGGCTGTTATATTACCGACCGGCCCTATCGTCTGGCCTTTGACAGCCCGTTTCAGCAGATCATCCTGCGCCTGCCGCGCGAACGGCTGGCCGAGCGCTTGCCCTGTCTCAGTCAGCTGACCGCCCGACGATTCGACGGCAAGGCAAAGGCGGGAATGCTGGCCACCGGTTTCATTCGCCAGATGGTCGCCAACGGAGCCAACCTGGCCGATTCAGACCTGATCGACTTGGAAACCGCCACAGCGCAGATGCTGGCGACCGCGATGCAGCAGGGCATTGAAGGCCCCAGCGACGCGCAATCCCTGCGATTGGACCGGATCAAGCGCAGGCTTTTGGCACATCTGCGCGACCCCGACCTTGATCTTGTCCAAATCGCGGCAGACGAAGGGATGAGCCTGCGCACGCTGCAGCGCCTGTTCCAGACCGAAGGGCTGTCTCCCAGTCAATGGGTGGCCGAAGAACGTCTGAAGAAGGTGGCAAGCAACCTGCGTGATCCGGCACATGCGAAACGCTCGGTCACGGATATCGCGTTGTCTTGGGGCTTTGGCGACCTGTCTCATTTCAGTCGCGTATTCCGCCAACGCTTTGGCACCAGCGCGCGATCCTGGCGTAGCGGCAACTGAGCACGCCCATGAGTCGCATGGCGGCGGGCTGCGAAGCGACAGGTATAACGACGATAATTTCGGCGATGGCACTGCCCTTCGATAAAATCTACCCTGCTCACCCGCGACTTATATGAGCCATACAGGTCATCTCGTCGGTAGCTATTAACCAAGTCAGATCAATGAGCTGCTCGGATTGCGCCACCCCGCGAAGCAGGGGGCTGAGACAGCCCACATTGAATCGCAATAAACACCCCAAAAGAAATCGAATTGGCCGAACCATGGGCTTGCTCACTACGCTTACAGGACACCAAGAATTCGGTCCGCGTGAGTGTGTGAGTATCAGCCTTGTGGGGCTTTCTCATCCTTGTGGCAGGTCGAACTCTTCGAGTTACAGGGAGGAAACACTTTGAATTACATTGGAAAATACTTGGCAAGTGCGGCAACAGCGGCGCTTTGTGCAGTTGTTGCGGTGCCCGCGCAGGCGGAGCCTGCAGAGGTGGTGCATTGGTGGACATCGACCGCAGAATCTGCGGGCATCAAGGTCATCGCGGATGCTTTCAACGGTACGGGCGGCGAGTGGATTGACCGTGCCGTTGCCGGGAGCGACGCCGCCAAAACCTCTGCGATCAACCGGATCGTCGGTGGCAACCCGCCCGACGCCGCGCAGTTCAACCTTGGTGCGGATATCGACAACCTTGTGGCCACCGGTCTGGTTGCCAATCTGGACGATGTTGCCGCGAAAGACGATTGGGCCTCGGTGATCCCGGCCTCGGTGCTTTCGGCGGTGACCCGCGATGGTCATGTCTATGGCGTGCCGATCCAGTTGCAGGCCACCAACTTCCTTTTCGCCTCGCATGCCGCCCTTGATAAAGTGGGCGCCGAGATGCCCACGACCTGGGACGAGTTCTTTGCAACGGCGGATAAGCTGCGCGACGCAGGCATCGTTCCCTTCGCACAGGCGGGCGACCGGGATGTCTGGTTCATGAACACCTTTGGGGCGGTGCTGGCCGCGACCCTTGGGGCCGAGGGCTGGAACAGCTTTACCGGGCCTGATGGCGCCGCCTTCGTGCGTTCGGATGCGTTCCTGCCAGTGGCCGAGGTTCTGGCCAAACTGCCGAGCTATGCTGATCAGGGTGTTTCGGGCCGCAAATGGAACCAGACCAACCAGATGATCCTCGACGGCAGCGCCGGGTTCTTCTTCATGGGTGGCTGGGCGATTGGCGAGATCGTGGCCGCTGGCAAGATGCCCGGCGAAGACGTTCTGTGCTCGATCGGGCCAAACAATGCCCCGGCCGTGGTGACCGGCGATGTCTGGGTGATGCCGCTGAAAGGCGATGGCTTGACCGAGGCCCAGACGAGCATTGCGGATCTGACCACCTCGGTCGATGTGCAGGCCGGTTTCACCACCAAAATGGGGTCGCTTCCGATCCGCAGCGGTGTTGATAGCAGCAGCTATAACGCCTGTGCGAAAGCCGGGGCTGCGGCCATTGCCGATGGCAATTCGGTTTCGGCGCTGATGATCCCGTTCACCCCGGAAAAGGTCGGCGCTTTGGGCGCTGCCCTGAAGGTGCTTTGGGTCAATCCCGATGCGAGCGCCGCCGACTATGTCGACGCGATTGCCGGCGTGCTTGAAAGCTACTGAGCCCGCACGACCTCGTAAGTACCCTTGCGTTGCGGTGCCAAGCCGCAACGCGCCCCTTTACCGAATGGAAGATGCAATGCCCCTACTTTCGCCTGCGCGGGCGCATGTCACTCTTGCCATGCTGCCGGTTTGGATCATCGTTCTTGTTGGCCTGATCGCATCTACGATCTGGACTTTTGTCATATCGCTGACCAATTCTCGCCTGTTGCCCGTCTATGATTTCAATGCCTTCGAGCAATATGCGCGGCTGCTGAAGCTGCACGCCTGGCGGGTCGCCGTCGAGAATCTGTTCACCTTCGGGATCCTGTTCATCATTGTCTGCCTGGCCTTCGGCTTTCTGATGGCGATCATGATCGATCAGCGGATCCGGGGGGAAAGCCTGTTTCGCACCATCTTCCTTTACCCCTATGCGATGTCCTTCGTGGTGACGGGGTTGGTCTGGCAATGGGTGTTGAACCCGAGCTACGGCATCCAGGCCAGTATGCGCGGGATGGGGTTTGAGCAGTTTTCCTTCGACTGGATCGTGCGCCCCGACCGCGCCATTTACGTGCTGGTGCTGGCGGCGGTCTGGCAGGGTAGTGGACTGGTTATGGCCATTCTGCTCGCCGGGCTGCGCGGTGTGGATGACGATCTGTGGAATGCCACCAAGGTCGACGGCATTCCGAAATGGCGGGTCTATCTGTCCATCGTCTTGCCCCTGATCGCGCCGATGGTCGCCACGGCAACCGTTCTGCTCTCGATCTCGGTGGTGAAGGCCTATGACCTCGTCGTTGCCCTCACCGGCGGTGGCCCCGGAGATGCCACCGAGGTTCCCGCCAAATTCGTGATGGAGAACCTGTTTGCCCGCCAGAACGTGGCGCTCGCCAATGCCGGGGCGATCATGATGCTGATGGCGGTCACGGCAATTCTCGTACCGATGTATTTCGCGCGCCGTCACCTTGCGCGCAAGACAGAGGGTTAAGCCATGCAACGGAACTCTGAACAAACCATGGCGCGCATTGGCATCTATGCCTTTCTGATCATTGCCGCTGCCTTCTTCATGATGCCGCTTTACGTGATGATCGTGACCTCGCTGAAATCCATGGACGAGGTGCGCAGCTCTTCGATCTTCGCCTTGCCGCACCTGCCGACATTCGGCGCCTGGGCCGAGGCCTGGGGATCGGCCTGCACCGGGCTGACCTGCAAGGGCGTCTCGGTCGGGTTGGTCAACTCGCTCTGGATCACAATTCCCGCCACGACGTTTTCGATCATGCTCGGCGCCCTGACCGGCTATGCCCTGTCATTCTGGCGCCCCGCCGGGGCCGGTCTGATCTTTGGCGTGTTGGTGGTGTCGGCCTTTATTCCCTATCAGGTGTTCATCTATCCGCTGGTACGGATGATGTCGCAGGTGGGGCTCTATAGCAGCCTGCCGGGGATCGTTCTGATCCATGTGATCTTTGGCATGCCGATCATGGTGCTGATGTTTCGCAACTATTACGCCAGCCTGCCACAGGAATTGTTCAGCGCGGCGCGGGTCGACGGCGGCGGCTTCTGGGTGATCTTTTTCTATCTGATCCTGCCGCTTTCACCGCCGATTCTGATCGTCGCCGTGATCCTGCAAGCCACCCATATCTGGAACGACTTCCTGTTTGGACTGGTCTTTGCCGGGGCCGACAATCAGCCGATGACCGTTCTGCTCAACAATATCGTCAATACGACCCAGGGCGAAAAAGCCTACAACGTGGACATGGCGGCGACGATCCTGACCGCCCTTGTTCCGCTGATAATTTACCTCGCATCCGGCCGTTGGTTCGTACGCGGAATCGCCGCTGGCGCAGTGAAGGGATGACCCATGACAGCCGTTAAAATCCAGAACCTCGACATTCGATTTGGGGCGGTCACCGTCCTCAAACAGCTTGACCTCGATATTGAGGATGGCGAATTCATCGTGCTGCTGGGCTCTTCGGGCTGCGGCAAGTCAACCTTGCTGAACTCAATCGCCGGGTTGATCAATGTCTCCGGCGGCAAGATCCTGATCGGCGACAAGGACATGACCCATGCCGAACCCAAGGATCGCGGTATCGGCATGGTGTTTCAGTCCTACGCGCTCTATCCGCAGACCACGGTTGAAGGCAATCTGACCTTCGGCCTGCGGATGGCCAAGATGGCGAAACCGGAGATCGAGCGTCGGGTGGCGCGGGTTTCGGACTTGCTGCAGATCACGCCCTATCTGAAGCGTCGGCCTGCCGCGCTGTCAGGCGGCCAACGCCAGCGTGTTGCCATCGGTCGCGCCCTGGTGCGTGATGCTGATGTCTATCTGTTTGACGAGCCGCTCTCGAACCTTGACGCCAAGCTGCGCGCCGAATTGCGGGTCGAACTGAAGGCGCTGCACGAGGATATCGGCAAGACCATGATCTATGTGACCCATGATCAGATCGAGGCGATGACGCTGGCAAACCGTATTGCCGTGATGCAGTCCGGGGTGATCCAGCAACTCGCGCCGCCGGAAGAGATTTACCTGCGTCCAGCCAACCTGTTCGTGGCGGGGTTTGTAGGCTCGCCCGGCATGAACTTCCTCAAGGGGCGCCTGTCCACCGAGGCAGGCCGCATCCTGCTGCAGCTCGATGATGGCCCTGGCTATGATTTCAGCGACTATGCGTTCAAGGCCCCGGTGACCGGCCCGAAAGATGTCATCCTGGGCGTGCGGCCAGAGCAGCTGGAGCTTGAGCCCGGCAGAGATCTCTTGCCGCTCGATTTGCAGGTCAGAGTTGTTGAGCCGATGGGGGCAGACACGGTGATTTGGGGCAGCTGCGCCGGGCAACAGGCCTCGGTCCGCCTTAGCAGCGCCAAAAGCCCGGATGTCACCCGTGGCGACACGCTGGTCACTGGCTTTCCCCTTGAAAGCGCATCATTGTTTGATGCCGAGAGCACACAGCGTCTGTAAGGAATTCAAAGAATATGCCGATGAAACCGGACGAAAACTGGGTCGAAACCACCCTTGCGGCTCTGACGCTTGAAGAAAAGGTCAGCCTGCTGTCGGGGGCAAATTTCTGGGAAACGGCTGTAATCGACCGGCTGGGGGTCGCGTCCGTGAAGATGACCGACGGCCCCAACGGCGCGCGCGGCAGTGTCACCGAAAATGGCCCGACAGCCGCGGTCTTTCCTTCAGGCATTTCGCTTGGCGCGAGCTGGAACTGCATCGCGGCCCGCTTAATGGCCGCAACTTCGAATGCATTTCTGAAGACCCGCACCTGACCACCGCCATCGCGCTGGCCTATATCGGCGGGCTGCAATCGCGTGGAGTCGGGGCGACGATCAAGCATTTCATCGGCAATGAAAGCGAATATCAGCGCATGACAATGTCTTCCGATATCGGGATACGGGCGCTGCGCGAGATCTACCTGCCGCCTTTCGAGGCCGCAGTTCGCGCCGGGGTCTGGGCGGTGATGTGTTCCTATAACCGTCTGAACGGCACCCATGCCAGCGAGCACAAATGGCTACTGCATGACCTGTTGAAGCAGGAATATGGGTTTGACGGCGTGGTGATGTCAGACTGGACGGCGGTGAAAAGCGTCGCGCCAAGCATGAATGCCGGATTGGATCTGGAAATGCCGGGGCCTGCGCTCTATCGCGGGCAAAAGCTGCTGGCGGAAATCGCTGAGGGCAAGGTTGATCTCGACATGGTGACCGACGGCGCCCGCCGCATCCTGCGTCTGGTCGAGCGCAGTGGCGTGCGCCACGCGCCGCCGCGCAAGCCCGAAGCCTCCGTCAACACTCCCGCGCATCGTGCCCTGATCCGCCGCGCGGTCGCCGAGGGCTCTGTGCTGCTCAAGAATAACGGGATCTTGCCGCTCGCTGCAGGGCGCGGGCTGCGCATTGCTGCCATCGGGCCAAACGCCGCCGAAGCCCGGATCATGGGGGGCGGCTCTGCGCGGGTGAATGCCCATTACCGCATCAGCCCGCTGCAAGGCCTAGAGGCCCGCAGCGGTATTGTCGTCAGCCATGAAGTGGGCTGTGCAAACCACATGCTTTTGCCGGTGGTGCCGGGCAAGATGACTTCGAGCTTCTTCAACAACGAAGATTGCAGCGGCGAGCCCGTCTATATCCGCGACTACCCGCAATCTGACGCGAAATGGTTCGGCTCGCACGAGCCCGGTGTCGATCTTTACAGTTTCAGCGTCCGCTCGGAGTTTTCATTCACCGCCACCCATACCGGCCTGCATCAACTCGGGCTGGCCAATGCCGGTCTTGCCCGCCTCTATGTCGATGATCAGTTGCAGATTGACGGATGGGAGGGCTGGCAGCCCACCGGTGCGACCTATTACGACTTTGGCGGCGATGAGAGGGTCACCGAGATCGCGCTTGAGGCCGGCAAGACCTATCACTTCCGCGTCGATTACCGTTCCACCACCGGCGTGATGGACGGCATTCAAGCCTTCCGCGTCGGCGTGTTTTTCCCCCGGGGTGAAGAGGGCATGCTGCGCGCCGAGCATGCGGCCGCCGCGGCAGATGTCGCCGTGCTCTTTGTCGGGCGCACCCCCGAATGGGATAGCGAAGGCCGCGATCTGCCGGGCTTGGCGCTGCCGGGCGCGCAAGACGAGCTGATCGAACGGGTTGCCGCGGTCAATCCCAACACGGTTGTGGTGTTGCAAACCGGGGGGCCGGTGGTGATGCCGTGGAAAGACAAGGTCGCGGCCATTCTTGAATGCTGGTATCCGGGGCAGGAAGCCGGCAACGGCATTGCCGATGTGCTGATGGGCGATGCCGAACCCGGTGGTCGCTTGCCGCAGACCTTCCCGCAAACGCTTGAGGCCAATCCGACCTTCGGCAATTACCCCGGCGAGAACGGCCATGTCGCCTATGCCGAAGGGGTGAATATCGGTTATCGCCATTATGATGCTCAGGGTGGCGCAGGCGTGCTGTTCCCCTTTGGCTTCGGCCTGTCCTATACAAGCTTTGCCTTGGGCGAAACGCGCCTTTCGGCGTCGTGGCTGCTGCCGGACGACGCGCTGACGGTTACCACCACTCTCAGAAACACCGGCACAAGGCGTGGCAAGGCGGTTGTACAGATCTATGTCTCGCCGCCGAGAGGCCAGGATCGCCCCGACAAAGAGCTGCGCGGGTTTCAGGCCATTACGCTTGACCCGGAGGAGGAAGCGCTGGCGGAGGTGAGCCTTGATATGCGGGCCTTTGCCTATTTCGATGTCGACAGAAACGCCTGGCATGCCCCGGCGGGTGACTATGTCATCCGCGTTGGCACCTCGTCGGCAGAGCTGCCGAACAGCGTCACCGTCACGCTGGAAAGCGCTTGGATCGAGCCCTGTACGACCCCTCCGCTGGACCAACATCAACCCGAGACAATCGCATGATCGCCGGGCAAGACATCGCCCCTGTGCCTACGGGGCCTCTGCCTCACAAGGGCAGCAGAATTGACAAAACCAAGGCCAGCTCCGACCATGACACCCATGTATGATCTGAACCTGCTTCGCATTCTCGTCGCCGTGGTGGATTCCGGCTCGGTCACGAGTGCGGCCGGAAAGCTGAACATGTCTCAGCCGACGGTTTCGCAGGCCCTGTCTCGCCTGCGCGACATCACCGGTGATCAGCTGTTCATCCGCGATGCGCAGCGCATGACGCCAACCGCCCATGCCATGCGCCTTTACAACGAATGCGGGGGCTGTCTCAGGTGGCCCCGCACGTCAATCTAGACATCGTGCCGATGGATGTGGCTGAGGTCGACACGATGCTGAAGCAGCGCCGGATCGATTTTGCCATTGGCAAGATCGCATCGACCGACCCGGAAATCTCCAGCCGCGATCTGTTTGATGAAACCTATGCCGCGATCTTTCGCGCGGACCACCCGGTGATCCGGCAAGAGCTTACACTGGAAACATTTTTGGCCTGTGGTCATGTCGTGGCCACCGACGCGTCGGGGCATTGGCAGGCCTCCAGCATGACCACCATTGCCGGGATCGAGCAAGCCAATGTTCAAGTGAATCTGCAGCACTTCACCGCTCTGCCCTTTGCCGTCAGCGCCAGCGATCTTGTGGCCGTGGTTCCTTCCAGCACCGCCGCAAGCTTTGCAGACCGTTGGGCTTTGCGCTGGTTGCCTCTGCCCTTCGAGATGCCCGAATTCACCGTGCGCATGCTCTGGAATTCCAGCAAGACCGTCCGCGCCGCCGATCATGACTGGATGATCCAGACCATCAGCGATGTGCTGACAGATCTCGGCCCTTACGCAACCCGGCTGGGCAAGACTTGACCAGTGAATCGGCACCAGAGGCCGCAAAGACCACATTCTGCAGGACCGCCCTGCAGTCACTGACCAATCCGCGAGAGAGGGTTCAATGAAAATAGCTGTTTTGGGTGCGGGCGCGATGGGCTCGGTTTACGGCGCACGGCTGGCAAAGGCCGGGGCTGAGGTCACGCTGTTGGATGTCAACGCAGAGCATGTCGCGGCTGTGAATGAACAGGGATTGCAGCTTGCGCTGGATGAGGGGGAAGAGGTGCTTAGGATGCGCGCCATCGCCCCGCAGGAATTTACCGGGCCGGTGGATCTGATCCTGCTGTTCACCAAGGTCTTTCACACCGCCTCGGCCCTGTCCGCAGTGGCCGGGCAAATCGGCGATGCCTGGGTGCTGAGCCTGCAAAACGGCGTCGGCAATGCCGAAAGGATCGCTGAATTTGTCAGTCCGGATCGCATCATGGTCGGCATGACCATGACCCCGGCAGAGTTTCTGGGGCCGGGGCGTGTGGCCTCGCATGGGGCGGCGACGACGGATTTCTACAGTGCCAATGGTAAGGCCGACCCGATGCTGGAGCGGATCGCGGCTTTGTTGCAGGTTGGCGGCGTGACCGCGCGCCTCAACCCCGATATCCATGCCGCGATCTGGGAAAAGGCCGCCTTCAATTGTGCGCTGAACCCGATTTGCGCGCTGACCAGTGGCACGCCCGGATCGGTGGGGGCATCGGAGGAGGGCCGTGCGCTCGCCTCGGCCGTGTTAGGCGAGGTGATTGCCGTTGCCCAGGCCAAAGGAATCACCGCCTCGCGCGATCATGTCGATGCGCTTTTGTCCCACGCCTATGCGCATCACCTGCTGCACGAACCCTCGATGCTGCAAGACCGCAATGGCGGGCGCCGGACCGAGATTGATGCGCTGAATGGCGCGGTGGTGGCGCTGGGGGATCAGCTCTCGGTTCCGGTCGAGACCAACCGCCTGATCACCCGGCTGATCCGGCTAACCGAAAGCAGCGCGCTTTACCGCGCCTCCGTTTAATCCCCTCAGTAAATGACAGAGGTTGCGATGCCCAGTTCTGCTCCGAACCATCAGATGACCGCAGGTGCCGCGCTTTTGTCGCGCATGGCGCGGCTTGGCGTGGACTATATCTTTGCCAATTCCGGCACCGACTTCCCGCCGGTGATTGAAGGCCTATCCGAGGCCGAGGCTGGCGGTGTCCCGCTGCCGAAAACCGTGACCGTGCCGTTTGAAAGCGCCGCGGTAGCGATGGCGCATGGTTATACATTGGCCACCGGGCAACCGCAGGCGGTGATGGTACATACCAATGTGGGCCTCGCCAATGCTGCCATGGGCGCGATCAATGCGGCTTGCGACAATATCCCGATGCTGCTGATGTCTGGCCGCACCCCGACGCTGGAACGCGGCCGTCTGGGCGCGCGCACCGTGCCGATCGGCTGGGGGCAGGAAATGCTGGATCAATCGAGTCTGGTCCGCGAGGCCTGCAAATGGGATTATGAGCTGCGCTTTCCCGAACAGATCTTCGACGTGATCGACCGCGCGCATGGCATTGCCACCTCGACCCCCTGCGGGCCGGTCTATGTCAGCTTGCCGCGCGAAGTGCTCAGCGAAACCATCCCCGCTGCCGGGGCTGCCCGTCGCCCGCAGATGGCAGGGGCGGTGATTGACGTCACGGCCACACAGATTGCCGAGGTGGCGCAGCTTTTGGCGCAGGCCGAGCATCCGGTGATCTTTGCCCAGCACGGCACGGGCAGTGCCGAAGCTTTTGCCGCGCTCTCGCGGTTGACCGAGCGTTGGGGGATTGCGGTTTGCCAATATTGGGCGGTGGAACTGGCCCTGCCAACCACGCATCCGATGGCCGCAGGGCCAGATCCGCGCGCGCTGCTGGAGCGCGCCGATGTCATCCTCTGCCTTGATGCGCTGGCGCCATGGTCGCCCGCTCAGGTCGAACCGCTGGAAGAGGCGCAGGTTATCCAGATCGGCCCGCGCCCGTTGCAGGACCGCTCTGGCGTGCGCAATTTCCGCTGCGACATCGGCCGAACAACCGAAGTTGCGCCCGCCATTCTGGCGCTCGCACAGGCGCTGGAGCCGCTTTGGCCGGACCATGCCCCCCGCGTGACCACCCGCGCCACGGACCTTGCGGACCGCCACGCCGCCGAGTGGGCCAAGCGCTTTGACACCGCCCGCACTGCCCGCGAGGACGCGGCCCTGACAAAGGGCTGGATCAGCCTGACGGTCTCGGAGCAGATCAAAGGCCAGAACGCGGCGGTGTTTTCGGAGCTTGGTTGTCAACTGCCCTCGATGCAACTGGACACGCATCAGTCCTGGTTTGACGGCCCGCATTCGGGCGGTCTGGGTTGGGGCCTGCCTGCCGCGATGGGCTTTGCGCTGGCGCAGCCGGACAAGACCGTGATCGCCACCATGGGTGACGGCTCCTATATGTTCGCCAACCCTGTCGCCTGCCATCAGATCGCCGAAGCCTTGGGCCTGTCGATGATTGTGCTGGTGCTGAACAACGCCGAATGGGGGGCGGTGCGGCAATCGGTGCTGGATATCTATCCCGACGGCCATGCCTCCCGCGCCAATGCGGTGCCGCTGACCGATCTGTCGCCCAGCCCGAGCTTTGTGAAAGTGGCCGAGGCAAGTCGCGCCTGGGCGCGTCACGCCAGCACCGCCGATGCGTTTGAAACCGCCTTTGCCGAGGCGCTGGATCATGTTGCGGGCAAACGTGGCCTGGCCTTTATCGAAGTGGCCATCGCCAAGAGCTAAGGGCTGGGGCGCTACAGTCAGAGCTGCAAGAGGCGCAGCATCCGGGCTGCGCCTCTTTGGTTTTTGGTCTGCCGAAACCTCAGAACGGATAGTGCTGGTTAGGGTCTTCGATGGTGATCCAGCGCAGATCAGTAAACTCGGCAATCGCCGCCTTGCCACCAAAGCGGCCATAGCCGGAATCGCCCACCCCGCCAAAGGGCATCTGCGCCTCGTCCGAAACGGTCGGGCCGTTGATATGGCAGATGCCGCTGTTGATCTGGTTGGCTGCCGCAATCGCGCGCTGGATGTCCTGGCTGAACACCGCCGCCGAGAGGCCGTATTCGGTGTCATTGGCGGTGGCGATGGCTTCGGCATCTCCATTGACGCGGATGATGGATTTCACCGGGCCAAAGCTTTCCTCGCCATAGATGCGCATCGCGGGCGTCACACCGTCGAGCAGCGTGGCCGAATGAATGGCCCCGTCGCGCTGGCCCCCGGCCACCAGCTCGGCGCCCTTGCCGGTGGCATCGGCGATGAGCGCATCCATCTTTTCGCCCGCGCCGACGCTGACCAGCGATCCCAGAACAACCTGATCGCGCGGGTTGCCAAAGGGCAGGCCCGCTGCCCGTTCCGACAGTTTGGCCACGAATTCATCCGCGATGGCTTCGTCGACAATGATGCGCTCGGTCGACATGCAGATCTGGCCTTGGTTCATGAAGGCGCCAAAGATCGCGGCATTCACCGCCGCGTCGATATTGGCATCCGACAGCACCACCAGCGGCGCCTTGCCGCCCAGCTCCAGAAGCGAGGGTTTCAGGTTCTCGCCCGCCAGACGGCCGATGATCCGCCCCACCGCCGACGAGCCGGTGAAGTTCACATGTTTCACCGCCGGCGCCTCGATCAGCGCCTTGACCACCTCGGCGGCATCCTCCGGCGCGTTGGAGATGTAATTCGCCACCCCTTCGGGCAGACCGGCCTCGACAAAGCAATCAATGATCATCCGATGGGTCTGCGGACAGGCTTCTGAGCCTTTCAGGATCACCGTGTTGCCACAGGCCAGCGGCATCGCCACAGCGCGGGCGCCAAGGATCACCGGCGCGTTCCACGGCGCGATGCCAAGGCAAACACCCTTGGCGCGGGTCACGCCCATCGCCAGCGTGCCGGGCTTGTTCGACGGGATCACCTCGCCGCCGATCTGCGTGGTCATCGCCGCGGCCTCGCGGATGATCCC
The DNA here is from genome assembly GCA_037379985.1 of Maritimibacter sp. Classification (GTDB taxonomy): domain Bacteria; phylum Pseudomonadota; class Alphaproteobacteria; order Rhodobacterales; family Rhodobacteraceae; genus Sinisalibacter. The sequence goes on along the minus strand of JARRIY010000061.1, from coordinate 1,940 downwards.
CGACGCAAACATCACGTTGAACCCGGCCCAAGGCCCGGTCGAGCCGGTTTCGGCAATCATCGTGGCGATGAAGGCATCCGCTTTGGCATCCATGATATCGGCGGCCTTGTTCAGAAGCGCACGGCGCTCTGCAGGGCCGGTTGCCGCCCAGCCCGCAAAGGCGGCGTTTGCGGCGGCGGTAACAGTAGCCACATCCGCAGGCCCGGCGGCGGCGGCGGTGCTGGCCACGTCGCCCGTCACCGGATCGATGCGGTCAAAGGTCTTGCCCGCAGCAGCGGTCGCGTCCTTGTTGTTTATGACAAAACTTACAGTCATGGTCGTTCTCCCTGTTCTGGCCTTTCGGCCTTTGGTTTATGTCGATTTCGTGGTGATCCAGCGCAGCTCGCTGAACTCGTCGCTGCAGGACACACCGCCAAAGCTGCCATAGCCGCTGGATTTGACGCCGCCGAAAGGCATGAAGGGGTCATCCGCAACGGTGGCGCCGTTGATGTGGCAAATCCCGGTTTCAAGCTGATCAGCAACCGCGCGCGCCATGGTCAGGTCGCGGCCAAACACCGCTGAAGCCAGACCGTATTCGCAGTCATTCGCCACCGTCACCGCCTCGGCAATCGAGCTGGTGCGATAGATCCCCACCATCGGCCCAAAACATTCCTCGGAATAGATCCGCATCATCGGCGAGACATGGTCGAGGATGGTTGCATCCATGAACTGCCCGCGTGCAGGCCCCCCGGCGCGCAGCACCGCGCCCTTGCTAACCGCATCTTCGATCAGCGCCGATAGGCGCACGGCAATCGAACCCGTTGCCAGCGGGCCGATCATGCTGCCGCTCTGGCGCGGATCGCCCGCCGTCAGCGCGCGCGCCCGGGCAGCAAACCGGTCGACAAATTCATCGGCAATGCTCTGATCAACGATGATCCGATCCGTCGCCATGCAGATCTGGCCGGAATTGAGATAAGCTCCAAACAGCGCCGCTTCGATGGCCTGATCCAGATCGGCATCCGCCAGCACGATAAAGGGCGATTTGCCGCCTAGCTCCAGCAGACAGCGCTTCAGATGCTGCGCCGCGATTCCGGCGATGATCCGCCCCACGCGGGTTGAGCCGGTGAAATTCACCCGCCGCACCGCCGGATTGGCGATCAGCGTTTCAACGATCTCTTCTGCATGTTCCGGGGCATTGGTCAGAATGCCCAGCACACCGGGCGGCACCCCGGCCTCGGTGAAAAGCTCACCCAGCAACACATGGCTGACCGGGCAAAGCTCCGAGGCTTTGAAGATCACCGTATTGCCAAAGGCCAAAGGGTAGGCGATGGCGCGCACGCCGAGGGCCACCGGGGCATTCCACGGCGCAATCGCAAGGCAGACGCCGGCGGGCACCCGAACTGCGACCGAAGCAGCCTCTGGCGGCGTGGCCATGATATCGCTTTCGGCCAGCTCCGCCGTGGCCAAAAGCGTTTCCTTCGCCACCTGCAGGTTAAACGCGACCCATTGCGGCGTGGCGCCGATTTCGGCAGCCATGCTGGCCTCGAACCGGGGCGCATAGGCCTCCATCAGCTCTGCCGCGCGGCGCAGCACGGCGGCGCGGGCCTGACCCGACAACGCCGACCAGGCGGCAAAATTGGTCGCGGCGACAAAGGCCAGATGATCGGCATCAGCCGCCCGCCCGGCGGCGGCGATAGAGGCCACAAGATCGGTGGAGGGATCGAGACGTTCAAAGCTTTCGCCCGCTTCGGCCGCTTGCATCTGGCCGTTCACAAACAGCCCAGCCCGCATCGGTGCACCCTTGCCGATTGCTTCGACAGCAGCGCTGCGCGCCACTTTCACTCTCTCACTCATGCGGTCCTCCCCTGCCTATACGGCAGCCCTCTGACAGTCTGCAGCCATTGCTGCGGCGACTAAATGACGTATGCTGGGGTAATGTTGAACTTTTATGGGTTTCTGCA
>JARRIY010000060.1:0-26095 GCA_037379985.1 Maritimibacter sp. | reverse complement strand
GGCGGGGGCGGCAAAAGCCTGGCGCTGGCGGCAAAAGGCGCGGATGTCACCGCGCATGATATTTCTGCCAAGCGCATGGGCGATATTCCGGTGCGTGCCAAACGCGCCGGGGCAAATGTCCGCGTGGTTGAGCAAAAGCAGAGCCTGAAGGCTGCCGGATATGATCTTGTTTTTGCTGATGCCCCTTGCTCCGGCTCCGGATCCTGGCGGCGTAGCCCGCAAGGCAAATGGGATCTGAACCAGCCCCGGCTTGACGAGCTTTGCAGCATTCAGGCGGGTATTCTTGACGAGCTTACGGGCTATGTCGCCCCCGGCGGCACGCTGGCCTATGCCACCTGTTCGCTGCTGGCGGCAGAGAATTCTGACCAGATCAGCGCCTTTCTGAGCCGCCATTCGGGCTGGCAGGTAACGCTCCAGCGCAGCTTTACCCCGCTTGACGGCGGCGATGGCTTCTTTCTTGCCCTATTGACGCGATCATAAGGCATTGGTTTAGTCGCCTTAAAGCTGTCACATAACCCCGTGCAAACAACGAGGGGCGGCATGCGGAACGAGCAGCACATCGGGGGCGGAGAGCCAATGCAAGCGCAATCAAAGATGACGGCTCCGATCACGTCGCCGGCCCTGATCACGCGTGCCGCGCTGGATCTGGAACGCCACGTGGTCTGGATTTCGATGCTTGGCCTCGCGCTGCTGGGCATTGCTCTTTATATTCCCAACCGCTTGGCGGCCCTGCTTTTGCTGACATTGGGCATGGCAATGGTGGCGCTGGCGGTGCTGGTGAAAGCCCTGAGCGTGATCCATGCGGCCCGACGTATGCGGCGCGACAAGATGATCGGCGATATCCTTTATGCCGATGCGGTGCCGGGCTTTGCCACCGATATTGACGGGCAGATCCGCTATGCCAACCCGAAAGCGATTGAGGCCTTTGGCGCGGTCCAGGGCGGGACGCTGATAGAGGCTCTGGGCGATCTGTTCGCCTCGCCCGCTTCGGTGTTTTATCGCTTGCAAAACAAGGCCATGGCCAAGGGATCGGCACGCGAAGACGTGGTGCTGCGCCGGGGCAATATGCGCCTGTCGGTGCATAGCGTGAAAGGCCGGGTCTTTGTGTGGCGGCTGGAAGAGATGGGCGATCACGGCGCACGTTTTCACAGCGGCGAAAGCATTGCCCTGCCGATGATGACAGTCTCGCGCACCGGCACCATCCTGATGATGAACGAGGCGCTGCGCGAGCTTCTGGGGGGGCGTGAGACCTCGCTGGAAAAAGTGTTTTCCGATCTGCCGCTGCGGGCCGGGGAAATCCATCATGTGACCACCGCGCAAGGCCCGGTGCCGGTGCTGGTGGTTGAGGCAGAACTGTCGGCGGCGCGGCGCGAGCTTTACCTGCTGCCTGAGCCTGCACGCTTTATCGTGCGTCCGGGCGAATGGGGGATTGTCGAAAGCCTGCCGGTGCCGCTGCTGCGGCTTGGGCGCGACGGGCGCATCACCATGGCCAACAAACGCGCGCGGGTACTGCTGAATGATGAATTCGCCACCGGCAAGCATCTGGCCGACGAGGTTGAGGGGCTGGGGCGTCCGGTATCTGACTGGCTGCAGGAAGCCTGGCGCGGGCGCAATCTGAGCCGCACCGAAACCCTGCGCGCCTCGCATTCCGATGAACGTTTCCTGCAAATCTCGCTGGAACAGTTTCAGGATGACGATGGCGTTGCCATGGTTGCGGTGATGAATGACGCGACCGAGCTGAAAAGCCTGGAAACGCAATTTGTGCAGAGCCAGAAAATGCAGGCAATCGGCCAGCTTGCAGGCGGTGTTGCGCATGATTTCAATAACTTGCTGACGGCGATTTCCGGGCATTGTGACCTGCTGCTGCTGCGCCATGATGAACAGGATCCCGATTATGGCGACCTGTCGCAGATCGCGCAGAACGCCAATCGTGCGGCGGCGCTGGTGGGACAGCTTCTGGCCTTTTCGCGCAAGCAGACCCTGCGGCCCGAGGTTATCGACCTGGCCGATACGATGGGCGATCTCACCCATCTCTTGGGCCGTCTTGTGGGTGAGCGGGTGCAGCTTGAGTTTCGTGCCGATCCTGAGGTGCGCCCGGTGCGTGCCGACAAGCGCCAGCTTGAACAGGTGCTGATGAATCTGGTGGTGAATGCCCGCGATGCGATGATGCCGGAGGGCGGCACGATCATGTTGCAGATCGAAAACATGTCGCTCAGCCACCCGCTGGAACGTGACCGTGCTGTTGTGATGCCGGGGGAATATGTGTCGATCAAAGTGGTCGACCATGGCAGCGGCATTCCGGCCGACAAGCTGACGAAAATCTTTGAGCCCTTCTTTACCACCAAGGGCGCGGGCAAGGGCACCGGGCTGGGCCTGTCGATGGTTTACGGCATCGTCAAACAATCCGGTGGCTTTATCTTTGTCGATTCCGAAGAGGGGAAGGGCGCGATCTTCACCCTGTATTTCCCGGTATTCTCCGGCGAGGCAGAGGTGACTGGCAGCGAGCTGTCGCGGGGGGAAGAGCTGGCGGCCCTGTCGGCCCGGGTGGATGAGCGCACAAACCGGGATGGGCCGGAGGCTGTAACGGTTGAGGCGCCAGTAGCTGACCCGGCACCCGCGCCGCAGGAGGAGGCTGTAGCAGAGCCTGAGACTGCTCCTGAGCCAGAGCCGCGCCTGCTGTGGCCACAGAGGCCGCGAAACCGCCAGCCCAAGAGGATAGCGAGCCCGCGGCGCCGGTGATCTTTCTGGTCGAGGATGAAGCCCCGGTGCGGGCCTTTGCCTCGCGGGCGCTGCAGCTCAAGGGCTATGAGGTGATCGAGGCCGAAAACGGCGAAGAGGCGCTGCGCAAACTGGAAGATCCCAGCCTGCGCGTGGACCTGTTTGTGTCGGATGTGATCATGCCGGGAATCGATGGGCCGACCTGGGTATCAGAGGCGCTGATTGCGCGGCCCGATGTGCGGGTGGTGTTCATGTCGGGCTATGCTGAGGACTCGGTTGCGGAACATCAGGCCCGCATTCCCAACTCCGCCTTCCTGCAAAAGCCGTTTTCGCTCTCTGGTTTGACCGAGATTGTGGAACAGCAGCTCACGCATAGCTCGTGAATATATAGCCTGAAATCAAACAACTAACCTTGTTCCCTGAGGCGATTTCGCCTTGGGTGGCGTTTCTTTACGAAAATTTAACCTTGAAATGTTCTCTATTTGTGCCAGAAGAAACGACAGGAACATGAGGCGAACACGCGCAGAGATGGACGCCCGGCTGCGGGTGTGGGATAAGGAATAAACAAATGGCAACGGCTGATATTTTCGACATGGACAAGAAGCGCGACGGCGATAAGCAAAAGGCCCTGGATTCGGCCCTGGCTCAGATTGAACGGCAATTCGGCAAGGGCTCGATCATGCGCCTCGGTGCCGATAACCCGGTGGCTGAAATTGAATCCACCTCGACCGGTTCGCTGGGGCTGGACATTGCTCTGGGCATTGGTGGCTTGCCGAAAGGTCGGATCATCGAGATCTACGGGCCGGAAAGCTCGGGCAAAACCACGCTGACCCTGCATTGCGTGGCCGAAGAGCAGAAAAAGGGCGGCGTCTGTGCCTTTGTCGATGCGGAACATGCGCTCGATCCGATCTATGCCCGCAAGCTGGGCGTCGATCTGGACGAGCTGCTGATTTCGCAGCCCGATACCGGCGAGCAGGCGCTGGAAATCGTCGATACGCTGGTGCGCTCCGGCGCGGTTTCGATGGTTGTGGTCGACTCGGTTGCGGCCCTGACCCCGAAATCCGAGCTGGAAGGCGATATGGGCGATAGCAGCGTGGGCGTGCAGGCGCGGCTGATGAGCCAGGCGATGCGCAAGCTCACCGGCTCGATCTCGCGTTCCAAATGCATGGTGGTCTTCATCAACCAGATCCGGATGAAAATCGGCGTGATGTTCGGCAGCCCCGAAACCACAACCGGCGGCAATGCGCTGAAATTCTATTCCTCCGTCCGGCTCGACATTCGCCGCATCGGCGCGATCAAGGATCGTGACGAGGTTGTCGGCAACGCGACCCGGGTGAAAGTGGTGAAAAACAAGGTCGCCCCGCCGTTCAAACAGGTGGAATTCGACATCATGTATGGCGAAGGCATTTCGAAAACCGGCGAGCTGCTCGATTTGGGCGTGAAAGCGGGCGTGGTGGAAAAATCCGGTGCCTGGTTCAGCTATGGCGATGAACGGGTCGGGCAGGGGCGTGAAAACGCCAAAAACTTCCTGAAGGAAAACCCCGCGATTGCGCTGGAGATCGAAGACAAGATCCGCGCCGCCCATGGGCTCGATTTCGATGCCCCCGGGGCTGGTGGCGACGATGACGATCTGATGGAAGCCTAGATCGCGCTACGTCTGGCAGCGGCCCGGCGGGGCCTCGTTGGGCCGAAGCGACGGGCCGACGTGACGGATCGGGATAAGTGACTGGAAATTGAAGGGTCGGGGCTAATGCCTCGGCCCTTCTTTGTAGACACTCGGCCAGCACACAATTAAACGGGTACGGACGGCCCGATGTGGCCCCGAAACATGTCTGAAAGACCCGAAGCGATGGCTAGCCTTAACGATATCCGATCCACCTTTCTGAGCTATTTCGAGAAAAACGGCCATGAGGTCGTCGACAGCTCGCCGCTGGTGCCCCGCAACGACCCGACGCTGATGTTCGTCAATTCGGGCATGGTGCAGTTCAAGAACCTGTTCACCGGGGTGGAAAAACGCGACTATGTCCGCGCCACCACCGCGCAGAAATGCGTGCGGGCCGGCGGCAAGCATAACGACCTTGATAATGTCGGCTATACCGCGCGCCACCACACGTTTTTCGAAATGCTCGGCAACTTCTCGTTCGGAGATTACTTCAAGGAACAGGCCATTCCCTATGCTTGGGAGCTGCTGACCAAGGATTTCGGCATTCCGAAAGACAAGCTGCTGGTCACCGTCTATCACACTGATGACGAAGCGGCCGAGATCTGGAAAAAGGTCGCGGGCCTGCCGGATGAACGCATCATCCGCATCCCGACCAATGACAATTTCTGGCAGATGGGCCCGACCGGCCCCTGCGGCCCCTGCACCGAGATTTTCTACGATCACGGCGAGCATATCTGGGGTGGCCCTCCGGGTAGCCCGGAAGAAGATGGCGACCGGTTCATCGAGATCTGGAACCTCGTGTTCATGCAAAACGAACAGTTTGCCGATGGCTCGATGGTGCCGCTCGACATGCAGTCGATTGATACCGGCATGGGGCTGGAACGGATCGGCGCGCTCTTGCAGGGCAAGCATGACAACTATGACACCGACCTGATGCGGGCGCTGATCGAAGCCTCGGCCAATGCCACCAATGCCGATCCCGATGGCGATGGCAATGTGCATCACCGGGTGATTGCCGACCATCTGCGCTCGACCTCGTTCCTGCTGGCCGATGGCGTGATGCCGTCGAATGAAGGCCGCGGCTATGTGCTGCGCCGGATCATGCGCCGCGCCATGCGTCACGCCCACCTGCTGGGCGCGAAAGATCCGGTCATGCACCGGCTGGTGCCGGAACTGGTGCGCCAGATGGGGCAGGCTTACCCCGAGCTGGGCCGCGCGCAGGTGCTGATCGAAGATACGCTGCTGACCGAGGAAACCCGGTTCAAGGCGACGCTGGATCGCGGGCTGAAACTGCTGGATGACGAGCTGGCGGATCTGCCCGAAGGGGCCGAGCTGCCGGGCGAAACCGCGTTCAAACTTTACGATACCTATGGCTTCCCGCTCGACCTCACCCAGGACGCCCTGCGCGAGAAAGATCGCAGCGTCGATGTGGACGGGTTTGATGCGGCCATGGCGGAACAGAAAGCCAAGGCGCGCGCCGCGTGGTCTGGGTCGGGTGAAGCCGCAGATGCAACGATCTGGTTCGACATTGCCGAAGAGAAAGGCGTGAGCGAATTTTTGGGCTATGACACCGAACAGGCCGAAGGCCAGGTGGTGGCTCTGGTGAAAGACGGGGCTCAGGCCGATAAAGCTGTGGCGGGCGACACGGTGCAGATCGTTGTCAACCAAACCCCGTTTTATGCCGAAAGCGGCGGGCAGGTCGGCGATACCGGGCTGATCCGCACCGAAAGCGGCAGCGCCAAGGTGAGCGACACTAAAAAGGTCGCGGGCGTGTTCATCCATTTTGCCGAAGTGGAAAGCGGCGAGATCGCCGTGGGGCAGGGGGCCGAACTGTCGGTTGAGCACCTGCGCCGCTCGGCGATCCGCGCCAATCACTCGGCCACGCACCTGCTCAACGAAGCGCTGCGCCAGGAGCTGGGCGAGCATGTCGCGCAGCGTGGCTCGCTGAATGCGCCTGATCGGCTGCGCTTCGATTTCAGCCATAACAAGGCGTTGAGCGCGCAGGAGCTGATGAATATCGAGCGTGAGGTGAATACCTATATCCGCCAGAACACGGCCGTTGAGACCCGGGTGATGACCCCGGATGACGCCCGTGCCCTTGGCGCGCAGGCGCTGTTTGGCGAAAAATACGGCGACGAGGTGCGTGTGGTGTCGATGGGCAATGCGCCCACTGGCAAAGGCAGCGCGGGCGATACCTATTCGGTTGAGCTTTGCGGTGGCACCCATGTGAAACGCACCGGTGATATCGGGTTGTTCGTGCTGCTGGGCGATAGTGCGTCTTCGGCTGGCGTGCGCCGGATCGAAGCCCTGACCGGCAAAGAGGCGCTGGCGCATCTGGAGGTGGGCGCGCAGCGGGTGGCCGAGATGGCCGATCTGCTGAAAGCCCGCCCCACTGAGCTGGTCGACCGGGTGAAAGCCCTGTTTGACGAGCGCAAGGCGCTGGCCGCCGAAGTGGCGCAGCTGCGCCGCGAGCTGGCGATGTCGGGCGGGGCGAAAGGTGCTGTCGAGCCGAAAGACGTGAATGGCGTCAAACTGATCGCGCAGGTTCTGTCCGGGGTCTCCGGCAAGGATCTGCCGCCGCTGGTTGATGAACACAAGGCTGCGCTCGGCTCTGGTGCCGTGCTGCTGATCGCCGATGTCGATGGCAAGGCGGCGGTGGCGGCTGGCGTAACCGATGATCTGACCGGCACCCTGTCGGCGGTCGATCTGGTGCGCGCGGCAGTGGCCGAACTGGGCGGCAAGGGCGGCGGTGGCCGCGCTGACATGGCTCAGGGCGGCGGCAAGGATGCTGCCAATGCCGAGGCCGCAATCAAGGCGGCGGAAGCCGTGATCGGAGGATAAGATGCCAGCACTCTGGATTGCCCATGTGACCGTGACCGACGAAGAGGCCTATGGCAAATATGCCAAACTCGCCGGTCCGGCCATTGAAGCCCATGGCGGCAAGTTCATCGCGCGCGGCGGGCGTTTCGTGCAGCTTGAAGGCAAGGAACGGCCGCGCAATGTGGTGGCGAAGTTCCCCAGCGTTGAGGCCGCCGAAGCCTGCTATCGCTCGCCGGAATATCAGGAAGCGCTGAGCCACGCGCGCAACGCCTCAGAGCGCGAGCTGCTGATCGTCGAAACCAGCGAATAGGCCTAACATGATCCTGCACTCGGTTTATTGCGCGATCCGGCCCGAGGTTTCTCAGGCTGGGCTTGCGGTGGTGTTTTCGAAGCTGGAAGCACTGGTTGACCAATGCGAGGGGCTGCACTCTTTCGAGGCGGGGCCGAACATCGATCTTGAGAAGAAATCGCAAGGGTTCACGCATGGGTTTGTCATGCGGTTTTCCAGCCGTGCGGCGCTGGAGGCCTATGCAACCCACCCGGCGCATCTGCTGGCGGCTGGGGCGCTTGTCGATATTTGTGCAGGTGGGGCGGAGGGGATCATGGTCTTCGACCTCGATCTGCCCCCCGCGCCCTGATTATCAGGCCGTTCTGGCGGCGCGCTTGCGCTCATGCGGGTCAAGGTGCCGCTTGCGCAGACGGATGGCGGAGGGGGTGACCTCGACCAGCTCGTCGTCATTGATATAGGCAATCGCCTGTTCCAGCGTCATTTTCGAGATCGGGGTCAGGCGCACGGCCTCGTCGGTGCCCGATGCGCGCACGTTGGTCAGCTTCTTGCCTTTCAGCGGGTTCACTTCAAGGTCGTTGTCACGGCTGTGTTCGCCGATGATCATGCCCTGATAAACCTTTTCCTGCGCGCCGATGAACAGCTTGCCGCGATCTTCGAGGTTCCACAGCGCATAGGCCACGGCCTCGCCGGGTTCGATCGAGATCAGCACGCCCAGACGACGGCCTTCGATCGTGCCTTTATGCGGGGTCCAGCCGTGGAACACGCGGTTCAGCACGCCGGTGCCGCGGGTATCGGTCAGGAACTCGCCGTGATAGCCGATCAGCCCGCGCGAGGGCACATGGGCGATGATGCGGGTTTTGCCTGCGCCAGCCGGTTTCATCTCGACCAGCTCGCCCTTGCGGGTGCTGGTGAGCTTTTCGATCACCACGCCGGAATATTCGTCATCCACGTCAACGGTGACTTCTTCGACCGGCTCCAGCTTCTCGCCGTTTTCGCCTTCGCGCATGATCACCTGCGGGCGCGAGATCGAAAGCTCAAAGCCTTCGCGGCGCATGTTTTCGATCAACACGCCCATCTGCAATTCGCCCCGGCCAGACACCTCAAAGGCTTCACCGCCCGGCGTGTCGGCGACTTTGATCGCGACGTTTGACTCGGCTTCTTTCATCAGCCGGTCACGGATGACGCGGCTTTGCACCTTTTTGCCATCGCGGCCCGCCAGCGGGCTGTCATTGATGCCAAAGGTCACGGTGATGGTCGGCGGGTCAATCGGCTGGGCGTCGAGCGGCTCGTCCACCGCCAGCGCACAGATCGTGTCGGCCACGGTGGCTTTTTGCATCCCGGCAATCGAGACGATGTCGCCCGCGATACCTTCTTCAATATCCTGCTGGCCGAGGCCACGGAAGGCCTGCACGCGGGTGACGCGGAATTGTTCGATTTTCTGGCCGATGCGGCTGAGCGCCTGCACGGTCTGGCCAACCTTGACCTTGCCGGTTTCGACCCGGCCAGTCAGCAGACGGCCCACAAAGGGGTCAGAGCCCAGCGTGGTGGCCAGCATGCGGAAGTCTTCATCCTGATGCTTGAGCTGCTTCGGCGCGGGCACGTGGTTCACGATGAGGTTGAACAGGGCATGCAGATCCTTGCGCGGCCCGTCCAGCTCCGCATCACACCAGCCAGCACGGCCGGAGGCATAAAGATGCGGGAAATCGAGCTGGTCGTCATCGGCGTCGAGCCCGGCGAACAGGTCGAACACTTCATCGAGCGCGCGATCCGGTTCGGCATCGGGTTTATCGACCTTGTTCAGTACCACAATCGGGCGCAGCCCCAGCGCCAGCGCTTTCGAGGTCACGAATTTGGTTTGCGGCATCGGGCCTTCGGCGGCATCGACCAGCAGCACAACGCCATCGACCATGGATAGGATCCGCTCGACCTCGCCACCGAAATCGGCGTGGCCGGGGGTGTCGACGATATTGATCCGCGTGCCTTTCCATTCCACCGAGGTGGCTTTCGCCAGAATGGTGATACCGCGCTCACGCTCCAGATCGTTGGAATCCATGGCCCGTTCATCAACCGCCTGGTTTTCACGAAAGGCGCCGGATTGCTTCAGAAGCTCATCCACCAGCGTCGTCTTGCCGTGGTCAACGTGTGCGATGATGGCGATATTTCTCAGGTCCATGGGTTATCCTTAGCGTCGTTTCGTCGCGCCTTACCCTGACCCCTGCGAAAACACCAGCCCCAAAGCGTGCAACATAGCTAATGCGCGATATAGCGGTCGCGGCGGTGGTTGAGGGTGATCATCACGTTCAGCAGCAGCGACCCGGCCAGCGACCAGAGCACGATGGGCAGTGGAAACTGGGTGAGCGCGATCACGAACACGATGAGATCAAAGCCCAGCTGCACCATCCCGGCGCGAATGCCGATCTTGTCTTGCAGGTACAGCGCCATGATCCCGACCCCGCCCAGCGTGGCGCCGTGACGGAACAGCACCAGCAGCCCGGTGCCCGCCGTGACACCGGCCATCAATGCGGCCAGCCCGGGATGGTTGATGGTCAAGCTGAGGAATTGCCCCATCAGCTCGCTGAAGCCCGAAAGCAGGGCGACGGCAATGAAGGTCTTGATGGTGAAATGCCAGCCCATCCGGGCGATGGCGAAACCGTAGAAGGGCAGGTTCAGAATGAAGAAGACCAGCCCGAAGCTCCAACCGCTGAGATAGGAAAGCACCAGCGACAGCCCGGCGATCTGCCCGGTGATCAGGCCCGAGGCGCGCAGAAATTGCACGGAAAGCGCAACCAGAAGCGTGCCGGTGATCAGCGCCATCGCATCTTCCAGAGGCGTGTGACGGTCAGGCGGGGCAGAGAGTAGCAGCATGTCAGTGCATTTCCGACGTTGAAAACAGGTGGATGACGAGGATGCCAATCAGGATCAGGGCAATACCAATAATGGCAGGAAGATCAAGGGTCTGGCGGAAGGCGAGATAGCCGAACCCGGCGATCAATACGATGCCAAGCCCCGACCAGATGGCATAGGCAATCCCCATCGGCATGAATTTCAGCGCCAGTCCGAGGAAATAGATCGACACCGCATAGGTGACGATGGCCAGCACCGTCGGGCCAAGGCGGGTGAATTGCTGACTGGCTTGCAGGGCCGTGGTGCCGATGGTTTCAGCAACAATGGCGAGGGTGAGAATGAGATAGGGCATAGGGATATCCGTTGGGATTTGGCGGGAAGCTAGAGCGGCTTGCCGGGAAAGGCCAGAGGTGGATGTGGTTTCCGCGCATTCTGACAGAGTGCGATGTGACTAGCAGGTCGTTATCGTTTTGGGGGAGGCTCTTTGCTGTGAGGGGTAAGACCTTTCTGAAAGGTCTTACCAAAAGCCTTCTGAAGGCTTTTGGGGGGCAGCTTGAATTGTAATTAGCAGATCATGCGCAGCGGGGCGTCGTTACAGAAAATCACCACTTGGCCGGCGTTTTCCATTGCGTGATAGCCACGACGGGCCAGCTCGGCCTCAAAGGCGTCGCGCCCGACGATACGCTCCACATCGCGCATCTGACGGCGTACTACCCCACCTTGTCTGGCGGCTTTGGCGTCGAAAATCTGCTGCATCCAGATTTCGGCCGGGAGAAGGGAAATCTGCGTAACCATGGGTTTATTTTGCGCCCAGCATGGTTAACCAATGGTTACTTTCGGATATGCTCCAGCACATATACCCGGATCGCGGAGGCGAGGCCTGAGGTGACGCCCCGGGCTTCGTCAATCTCCGCCGCCAATTCGTTGATGCCCTTGCCTTCGGCCTCGGCAATCTCGCGAAAGGCACGCCAGAAGGCATCTTCCAGCGAAACCGATGTGCGGTGGCCATGCAGGGTCAGCGAATGCTTGCGGGGCCGGGCGCTCATTCCTCGTCCTGCTCGCGCTTATTGCCGTCCAGATCGCGGCGGGCTTTGTCAGCCCGCGCACGATCAAGATTTTTCTCGGCCTTGCTGCGACCGAATTTTACCGCGTTCTCGTCCGCCTTCGCGCGTTTGTCTTCGCGCGCCTTGGCCTTGCGGGCCTTGGACAGGCTGACGATCTTCGCCATCAGCTTTTCGGGCCGATCATGTCTTCGGGGCGCACCACCTTGTCGAAGGTTTCCGCGTCGACATAACCCAGCGCCACGGCTTCTTCGCGCAGCGTGGTGCCGTTTTTATGCGCGGTCTTGGCAACCTTGGTGGCGGCGTCATAACCGATGGTGGGGGCCAGCGCTGTCACCAGCATCAGGCTTTCTTTCATCAGCTTTTCAATCCGCGCTTCGTTGGCCTTGGTGCCCATGAGCATCCGCTCGGTGAAGCTGTCGGCCACGTCGCCCAGAAGCTGGATGGATTGCAGCAGGTTGTATGCCATCATCGGGTTGTAGACGTTGAGTTCGAAATGCCCTTGCGAGCCCGCGAATTTGATCGCGGCATCGTTGCCCATCACATGCGCGGCCACCTGGGTCATCGCTTCGGCCTGGGTCGGGTTGACCTTGCCCGGCATGATCGAGGAGCCCGGTTCGTTTTCCGGCAGGATCAGCTCGCCAAGGCCCGAACGGGGGCCGGAACCGAGGAAGCGGATATCGTTGGCGATCTTGTAGCAGGAGCCGGCAACGGTGGCCAAGGCGCCCGACATGAAGACCATCGCGTCATGGGCGGCCAGTGCTTCAAACTTGTTGGGCGCGGTCACGAAGGGCAGGCCGGTGATTTCGGCAATCTGCGCCGCCACATCTTCGCCCCAGCCGGGACGGGTGTTGAGCCCGGTGCCCACGGCGGTGCCGCCCTGTGCCAGCTCATAAATCCCCGGCAGCGCCAGTTTCACCCGGGCAATGCCCTGACGGATCTGATGCGCGTAGCCGGAAAACTCCTGGCCCAGCGTCAGCGGCGTGGCATCCTGGGTGTGGGTGCGGCCGATCTTGATGATGTCTTTGAACTCTTCCGACTTGGCTTCAAGCCCGGCCAGCAGCTTTTCCAGCCCCGGCAGCAGGATCGAATGCACCGTGCTCGCCACGGCGATATGCATCGCGGTGGGGAAGGTGTCGTTGGAGCTTTGGCCCATATTGCAGTGATCGTTGGGGTGCACAGGGTCTTTCGAGCCGATCACGCCGCCGAGGATTTCAATCGCGCGGTTGGCGATCACTTCATTGGCGTTCATGTTCGATTGGGTGCCGGAGCCGGTCTGCCAGACGACCAACGGGAAGTTGTCGTCAAACTTGCCGTCGATGACTTCGCCCGCGGCCTGAATGATGGCGTCGGCGAGTTTTGCATCGAGTTTGCCAGCGGCTTTGTTCGATTGCGCGGCGGCTTTCTTGATCGTTCCCAGCGCGCGGACGATGGCGACGGGTTGTTTTTCCCAGCCGATCGGGAAATTCATCAGCGAGCGCTGGGTTTGCGCCCCCCAATATTTGTTGCTCGGCACCTCAAGCGGGCCAAAACTATCAGTTTCTGTGCGGGTCTCGGTCATCGCAGCCTCCAATGCATACGGTCGCATACCGTTTAGCCTGCCGCGGGGCAGGGCGCAAACGGGAACGCGCCGGGTGCATTATTTGCGGAAACTGTCGAGACTTACAACGTCTGCGTCTTTTTTTCCGCCGTCATCGTTGGGGCCGGTATCCTCATCGGCCTCATCCGTGACGTCGATCTCGTCGTCGTCCTCATCATCGTCGCTTTCCTGGGTTTCAAAACGCAGGCCGAACTCGACGGAGGGGTCGACAAAAGTGCGGATCGCATCGAAGGGGATATACATCCGTTCCGGCTGGTTGCCGAAATTCAGCGTGATCGAAAATCCGTCTTCGCTGACCTCAAGCCCTTCAAACCAATGCTGCATGACGATGGTCATGTCATCGGGAAAACGTTCGGCCAGCCAGTCGGCGATTTCGACATCCGGATGGCCGGTGTCGAACGAGATGAAGAAATGGTGCGCGCCGGGCAGCCCGTTTTCAGACACGTCCGTCAGAACATGCCGGATCAGGCTGCGCATCGCCTCATGCATCAGGTTGCCGTAGTCAATCGTGCGCGTCATCGTTTCCCCCGGAAGGTTTTCCTCAACATACGGGATTCGAAGATGAAGGGAAGAGGCCGAAGCAAATTGCAAAATACCCGACCCACGCCCTGTCCCGCGCAGCCAGATCAGGCCACCAGCGGTTCGCCCGAAAGCGCCAGCGCGATGGTGTCAGGCGGCAGGGCACCGATCTGTTCGAAGAAGGTGATGAAGTCGAAATTGTTGTAAACCTCTACAAACAAACCATTTTCGATCTTTGCCATCAACTGGCCGGAAAACGAGATTGCGGTGCCGGTATAGGCATGGGTGCCTTTCACCGCGATCAGTGCGGCCACCCAAGGGCCATGCTCGATCAGGTTGATCACCTCGATGGAGAAGTCGTCCACAAGCTCGGTATAGGCCGGAACCAGCTCTTTGAAATCCTGCGCCGTGAGCGAAAAGCTCATCATTCCCTGCGCCTCGGTTTCGGCGGGGAACATGCGATCAATCGCGTCGAGATCGCCTTCGATCCAAACATCACGAAACCATTGGGCAAGAATTAGTGCATTACTCATGAGCCGAGCCTCCGCGCGTTACTTGCTCAAAAGGATAAGAGCAGAGGCTTAATAAAGTGAAACGGTGAGGCGGTTATAACACATATTGATTAAGTGGCTTTTCCATCCCGTTGGGGCGGGATCGGAAATGAATGGAATGGAAGTGCAGGCTTCTGTTGCCAGGTGCCTGCGAACCCCGCCTCACGCGGCTAGGCGTAAGGGCTTAAGTTTCGATAGTTCGAACTGCTTACGCAGCCAGAGCCATCGGAGCACGATTGTCGTTGGCAATTGTACTTTTCGGACCGATAACGGTGGTACCTCACCGAGACAAAGCATACCCCTTTAGACGTTCGTCGATCCTGTTTCGGCCCCTTGATCCCCCAACGAGGGAATTTTGGTGGAGCCGCCGGGTACCGCCCCCGGGTCCGATCCGCTTATTACGAGCGCGTTTATGTCCATAGTCCCCGAAGAGACAGGACAGATATAAGCGTTGTGGCGGGCGAGGGGAAGAGGTGGCGCGGGAATTGGCGCAGATTTCGCGGTGGGATGGCCCGCGCGGCGCGCTTTAGCCCCAGACCGGGCGGATCGGGGCGGCGTTGCAGAAAATCAGCACTTGGCCGGCATTTTCAAGGGCGCGATAACCGCGCTGTTCCAGCTCTGCCAAAAACCTGTCCCACCCGACATGACGCTCTATCTCGCTGGCCTTGCGCCGGATCACGGCGCCGTTGCGGGCAGGTTGCGAGGTAAAGAGCCGGGTGAGCCACAGATCAGGATCATCCCGCTCTGGCGCCAACGGGATGGGGCGCGGCAGCGTGGAGAAATCTGACAGAACCTGGGTCATATCTATAGTCAACCGGATCAAGCTTAATTAACACTTAAATTCGGCTGGTCTGCGCGCAGAAGCCGCAGGAAACGGGTTTGGGAACAGGGGGCTAAAGATGATCACGGTCGAATTTGCTCAGGCGATGGCGCGCTATAATCGCTGGCAGAACCGGTCGATTTATGACGCGGCGGACGGGCTGAGCGATGAGGAGCGGCGGCGCGACAGGGGGGCGTTTTTCGGCTCGATCCATGCCACGCTCAGCCATGTTTATTGGGGCGATTGCCTGTGGATGGCGCGGTTTGATGGATGGGACGCCCCAGCTGGCGGTTTGGCCGACAGCTCCGAATTTGTGGCGGATTGGGAGGCATTGAAAGCGCTGCGCTATGCGGCGGATGAGAAGATCGTCGATTGGGCCGGACGGTTGGCCCCGGGCGATCTGAGCGGCGATCTCAACTGGTATTCCATGGCGATGCAGGCCGATGTTTCCAAACCCCTCGGCCTGTGCATCGCGCATGTCTTCAATCATCAGACCCATCATCGCGGTCAGGTTCATGCCATGCTGACTGCGGCAGGGGCCAAGCCCGATGATACCGATTTGGCCTTTATGGATACATCTATCGGTGGGTAGCGGGCTGTCCTCAGCCCTCACATGTCACCGCGTCACGGTGCGGATCGGGGCGCGGTTGCAGAAGATCACCACCTGGCCTGCATTTTCCACCGCCTGAAATCCGCGCCGCTCAACCTCGCGCAGAAAACGCTCCCATCCGGCAAAGCGTTCGATATCGCGCATATTTCGCTGGATCACCGCGCCGCTTCGGGCCGCTTTCGAGGAAAACAACACCCTGAGCCAGATCTCGGGGCTATAAAGCTCGGGCGCTATGGCCCGGGTGAAGTCGAGTGCCATCTGTCGCATTGGCTGTACATACCATTACAATTTTCACCAAATTTACCGTTTCCCATGACAGCACGTTATCCTTAAGCATCGGTTAAACGGGCCCCATATTGAGCGGGGGCGCGCGTGAAGAGAAACTGAGAGCTCATCATGTTGCAGATATTCCTGCTTCGCGAGGGTAACTTGCTGGAGGCGATGATCACCCCCGCCATCCTTACCGATCTGCCCGCACTGGGCGCGGATATTCTGAAAGGTCGGGTGCAGGGCCGCGTCGTGGTCGATGTGAACGCCTGAGCGCAGGATCAGCGGCCCGCCATTAGGGCCGGAAACATCAAAGCGGGCGCCCCGGTCGGACGCCCGCTTTTCGGATCGGAGAATCCCCTCTGATCTCCTGACCCTTGCCGATGCGCTCTGCGGCGCTATCGACAGCAAATCAGCTGGCAGTTTTGATCTCGACTTTATGCACCGGGGCCGTTGCGGTTTCCGGCTTAGCGATGGTCACGGTCAGAATGCCGTCTTTGACTTCGGCCTGCACCTGTTCGGGATCAATCTCGAAGGGCAGGCGGGTCACACGCCCGAAGGATCCTGAGCGGCGTTCGATCCGGTGGAACCGGCGCCCCTCGTCTTCGCCTTTCTCTTCCTCCTCCGCTTTCTTTTCGCCCCGGATCACGATGGTATCGCCAGAGATTTCCACATCGACATCATCGCGGGAAAGCCCGGGCATTTCCGCAGTGATGCAAATCTCACTGTCGGTTTCGCTGACATTGCTGCGCGGGGCGAAGTCGCCGGGCTGCAGCAGGTTTTCGTGATCGAAATCCTCCAGAACCGTGTCAATCTGCCGTCGCAGAGAAGCGAAAGGATTGGCGGCGTCGCGCCAGTCGCTCCAGAGTTTCGGGACCCAATCATGATTGGCCATGATAACCTCCCCTTACTAGTACTACCGAACACTAATTATACGCCAATAATTAGTGTTAACCTTGATTCGGATCAATCCTGAGTTGCTTCGTGGGCGTGCTGTCACATCAGGATATGGCTTTTTGCCGCATGGCGCAAAAGCTGGGTGTTGGGTCGTTTTGTGACCTTGCTCACTGAAATGAGGTTGCACCCGGGGGCAAAACGGTTTTGCCTTTTGTTACAATCCCGTTAACAATGACCTTGGGTGGACGTGATGCGGACCCGCCGCAGCACCCCCCGAACGATAATGACGCGCGGGCGGCTGCCCGATGGCCCTTCGGGGGCGGTCAGGAAGTTTCGATCCCGTGCGCAGGACAGGGAGAGAACATGTTCAAACACATCATGGTTCCAGTTGACTTGGCCCATGAGGCGCGCCTGGCGCGGGCTCTTGCGGTCGCAGCGGAACTAGGACGTATATGGGGTGCTAAGGTTACATATGTGGGGGTCGGGGCAACTTCCCCGACATCGCTCGGCCACACGCCTGAGGAATTTGCTGCCCGGCTTTCAGCCTTTGCAGCCGCTCAGGGCGAAAGCCACGGCATTGAAGCCGCTGCCCATGCGGCCATTTCACATGACCCGGTTGCGGAACTGGATGATGCATTGCTCAAGACCGTCGATGAAATCGGCGCTGATCTGGTGGTGATGCAGAGCCATATCCCGGGGCTGATGGACTATGTCTGGCCGTCCAATGGCGGCAAGATTGCGGGCCATGCCCATTCCTCCGTCATGGTCGTGCGCGGCTGACGCGCTCTGCGCGCAACAACATTTTGGGAGAAATGTATGACTGATACAGATATCGAAGGGATCCCGGCGCCGGAAGGGCACGCGGCTCCCATCGACACCGATTATGAGATCGGACAGGACAATATTGAAACCACGATCGGCCCGTTCGGGCTGGACGTACATAACCCGGTCTTTTTGGTGTCGGGGCTTTCGGTTGTCGCTTTCGTGTTCTACGCGCTGGCGCTGCCGGAACAGGCCGGGTCGGTGTTCAACTGGCTGCGCCCTGCGATCACATCGACCTTTGACTGGTTCTTCTTCATCTCGGGCGACATCTTTGTGCTGTTCTGCCTGTTCCTGATCGTCAGCCCCTGGGGCAAGATCCGTCTGGGCGGCGCAGAAGCGACCCCGGATTATACCTATGTCGGCTGGTTCTCGATGCTGTTTGCCGCCGGTATGGGCATCGGTCTGATGTTCTACGGTGTGTCCGAGCCGATGTCGCATTTCTCGACCTCATTGGGCGGAACAGCGGTTGAAAACGGTGTGCGCACCGATTGGGCGCCGCTTGGGGCTGCTGCGGGCAATACCGAAGAAGCCATCCGTCTGGGCATGGCGGCGACGATCTTCCACTGGGGCCTTCACCCCTGGGCGGTCTATGCCATCGTGGCATTGGCGCTGGCGCTGTTCAGCTTCAACAAGGGGCTGCCGCTGACCATCCGTTCGGCATTCTACCCGATCTTCGGTGAACGTGTCTGGGGCTGGCCCGGGCATATCATTGATATTCTGGCTGTGTTCGCGACGCTGTTTGGTCTGGCCACATCGCTCGGCTTCGGGGCGACCCAGGCCAATGCCGGTCTGAATGCCATCTTTGGTATTCCGGTCAATGAAACGGTGCAGATCATCCTGATCACCGGCATTACCGGGCTGGCGCTGTTCTCGGTGCTGCGCGGGCTTGATGGTGGTGTGAAGCTGCTGTCGGAAATCAATATGGGCCTAGCCTTCCTGCTGCTGTTCTTCGTGCTGCTGGTTGGTCCGACCCTGGCGATTCTGACCGGGTTTGGTAAAAACCTGTTGGCCTATGTGGAATACCTGCCGGCCTTGTCGATGCCCTTTGGCCGTGAAGATGTGAACTTCTCGCAAGGCTGGACCGCCTTCTACTGGGCTTGGTGGATCTCCTGGTCACCGTTCGTCGGCATGTTCATCGCGCGTGTCAGCCGTGGCCGCAGCGTGCGTGAATTCATCACCGCCGTGCTGCTGGTGCCGTCGCTGGTCTGTGTGCTGTGGATGTCGGTCTTTGGTGGCTCTGCGATCCAGCAATTCGTGATGGACGGCTATACCGCCGTGCAGGATGCCGAACTTCCGGTGAAACTGTTTGCCATGCTCGACGTGATGCCGCTGGCCTCGATCACCTCGCTGATCGGGATCATCCTGGTGATCGTGTTCTTCGTGACCTCGTCGGATTCCGGTTCGCTGGTGATCGACACCATCACTGCCGGTGGCAAAGTTGATGCGCCGGTGCCGCAGCGTGTGTTCTGGGCCTCCTTCGAAGGTGCCGTGGCCATCGCGCTTCTGGTTGGTGGCGGGCTTGGCAGCCTGCAAGCCATGGTGATTTCCACCGGCCTGCCGTTCACGGTGGTGCTGCTGGTCATGTGCTGGGCCATCGCCAAAGGTCTGGCTGACGAGAAACGGGATCACCCCGATCTGTAATCGGGCTCTGGCTCTGAAAACCATGACGCTCTCCCGGAAATCGGGGGAGCGTTTTCATTTTTCACTGTCTTTCGCCCGGCTTGCGCCGGTTTTCGCTTGAACAGCATCGCTGCTCGGTTGAAGCTCTGGGCAAATTACCGGACGTCCGGAAGGAGGGCAGGATGCCAACCACAGCTAGGCTTGTTGCCGCGATATTGATGGCCGCACTTGGGTATTTTCTGGCGGAACTGGTCAAACCCTATCTGCCACCGGCGCAGCCTGTCGGGCTGTTTGCGCCGCTCTCGGCGCTTGTCGGCCTGGTGATCGGCTGGGTCCATACCGGCAAGCATTTGCAGATGGCGATTACCAATCGCTCCGATCATGTCCCGGCCGCCGGGCTGGGGATTATCGGCGTCGTGCTCGTCATCCTGAGCGTCACCCTGCTTTTTTCGCTGTATGAAATGAATCATCGTTCGACCCGGCTGCATTACGATGGCCCCACCGAAGCGGTTCTGGATGCGGTTGATATTGGGATTGGCTATCTGAAACTGGCGGCGCAGATGGATGTGATCATTGCCGCGCTGGTGGGCGGTGTGGCCGTCGGGATGATCACCGGCTGGGTCGCGAGGCAGTTTCGATGAGCGATGCGATGTTTCTGTGGGGCGTGTTTCGGTATGCACCCCTGCTAGAGACGGTGCTGGGCGGTGACTGTGAGATGCAGCCTGCCGCGCTGGAAGGCTATGCCGTGCATTTCCCGCTCGCCGGGAGCGATCCGCAGCTGATCCGGCAACCGGATGGCGTGACCGACGGCGTGTTGATCGCCGGGATGCCGCCTGCGATGCGCGTGCGTCTGTGGTATTTCCTCGAAGGGCTGGGCGGCAGCTCGGTCGAGGCCGAGGTATCGCTGCTGCCGGGCGGGGGCAGGGTGCTCGCGACCGTCTGGATGCCGCCGCCTTTGCCGTCACAGGATGAGGTAGGCGCGCTCTGGGATATCGACGCCTGGATTGCGCAATGGGGCGATATCTGGGTCGAGGCGGCGCATGAGGCCATGGATGCGCTTTCCCATGGCGGGCAATCGCTGGTCGGGCGCTGGGAGATGATGAAACAGCGCGGTGCCACGCGGGTGCGGGCCGGGCAGGTGGATCGCCCAAGCCTGCGCGCTGATTTTGCCGCGACCAAAGATGTTGAGGTGATCACCCCGCGCCGCCCCTATACGGAATATTTCACCCTCACCGATCACGATCTGCGCTTTCGCCGCTTTGATGGCTCGATGAGCCCGATGGTGCGCCGGGCGGGTTTTGTCGGGGGCGATGCGGCCACCGTGCTGCCCTATGATCCGGTCAGCGATAGCGTGTTGGTGGTGGAACAATTCCGCGCCGGGCCGCTTATGCGTGGCGACCCGCATCCCTGGACGTTGGAGCCGATTGCCGGGCGGATCGACCCCGGTGAGTTGCCGGAAGACGCCATCCACCGCGAAGCGCTGGAAGAGGCGGGGCTGGAGATCGGTGAGTTGTTTCCGATTGGCAATTACTACCCCAGCCCCGGGGCGGTGACGGAGTTCGTCTATTCCTATATCGGGCTGGCCGATCTGGCGGGGCGGGGCGGCGAAATCGGTGGGGTGGACCATGAAGACGAAGATATCCGGACTCATGTTCTGAGCTTTGAGCGGCTGATGGAACTGATTACGGCTGGCGAGGTGAATACCGGACCCCTGATCCTTTCTGCCTATTGGCTGGCTCAGAACCGGGCAGGACTGCGCCCCTCGGGTTGAGTTCCGCCCGCGCGGGGCCTACACATTTTCCGAAACGCGCGGATGAAAGGTGCCATGATGGATATGTGCAAAGATTTCTCGGCTCTGGTCGGCAACACGCCGCTGGTGCGCCTGAATGCGGTGTCGGAGGCGACGGGCTGCGAAATTCTGGGCAAGGCCGAATTTCTGAACCCGGGGCAATCGGTGAAGGATCGTGCCGCGCTCTATATCATCAAGGATGCGCTGGCGCGCGGTGAGCTGAAACCGGGCGGCACCATCGTGGAAGGCACGGCGGGCAATACCGGCATCGGTCTGGCGCTGGTCGGCAGCTCGCTGGGCTTCAAAACCGTGATCGTGATCCCCGACACGCAGGCGCAGGAAAAGAAAGACATGATCCGGCTGGCGGGGGCCGAGCTGGTGGAAGTGCCGGCCAAACCCTATCGCAACCCGAACAATTATGTGCGCTATTCCGGGCGGTTGGCGGCGGAGCTGGCGAAAACCGAAGCCAATGGCGCGATCTGGGCCAATCAGTTCGACAATGTGGCGAACCGGCAGGCGCATGTGGAAACCACCGGGCCGGAGATCTGGGAACAGACCGGCGGCAAGGTGGATGGCTTCATCTGTGCGGTTGGTTCCGGCGGCACACTGGCCGGTGTGGCCATGGCGCTGCAGCCGAAAGGCGTGAAGATCGGGCTGGCCGATCCGATGGGCGCGGCGCTCTATTCCTATTACACCAGCGGCGAGTTTGCCTCGCAGGGCGGGTCGATCACCGAAGGGATCGGGCAAGGGCGGATCACCGCCAATCTGGAAGGCTTCACGCCTGACATGGCCTATCAGATCCCCGATGACGAGGCGCTGCCCTATATCTTTGATCTGGTCGAACATGAGGGGCTGGTGCTGGGCGGCTCTTCGGCGGTGAACATCGCGGGCGCAGTACGCATGGCCAAAGAGATGGGGCCGGGGCATACCATTGTGACTGTGCTGGCCGATTACGGCACGCGCTACCAGTCGAAGCTGTTCAACCCGGCTTTCCTGCAAGAAAAATCCCTGCCGGTTCCGGCCTGGCTGACACGTGAACCCGCTGATCTTCCACAGATGTTTGAACCCGAATGACCCTATTTCGCGCTTTCCTGGCCGCGCTTCTGGCGCTGAATCTGAGTATTTCCCCAGCCACGCTATGGGCACAGGAGAGCGCGCAAGATGCGACTGCGACGACTGTTGCGGGTACGACGATCCCGGCGAGCGTAGAGGGCGACGAAGGGGCTGCCGCAGCAATCGACTACGGCGACTGGGAACGCGTTGCGCAGCGGGCCGAACAGGCGGTCGAGGCGGGGCGGGCCTCGGATCAGGCCCTGACCAATCTGCGCGCCGAGCTGGATCAGTGGCGGGTGAAATTCACCGATGCCAAAGCCGAAAATCAGGTGCGCATCACCACGTTGCAGACCCAGATTGCCACGCTTGGCCCGGCCCCGGCTGAAGGCGAAACGGAACCCGCAATCCTGACCCAGAAGCGCGCCGAGCTAACCGGCAAGTTGGTGCAGGCGCAGGCTCCGGCGAAGGATGCGGAGCTGGCCCGGGCGCGGGCCAATGCGCTGATTGGCGAGATCGACAGCTTGCTGCGCACCCGTCAGACCGATGCGCTGACCCGGCTTGGCCCGACGCCGCTGAACCCCGTACTGTGGCGCGAAGCGTTCGATGATCTCAGCCAGACCCTGTCGCTGGCCTGGTCCGGCGTGGTCAGCTCGCTGGGCACCGAGACGCAACGCAGCGAATTTACCAGCAATATCCCGGTATTGCTGCTGTTTGTGATTATTGCCTTTACCCTGCTTCTGCGCGGACGGCGCTGGGTGATGCAGGCTGGGCGCAAGGTGCGAAAACATGCCCGTGGACCGGCGCGGGGTGTGCTGGATTTTGTGGTTTCCTTCGGGCAGATCATCGCCCCGCTGATCGGGGTCTTTGCGCTGGTCGAGGCGCTGAATTATGCCGGTATTCTGGGCCTGCGCGCGCAGGTGATCGTTGATGAGCTGCCGATGCTGGGCCTCAGCATTTTCGTGGCGCGCTGGCTGGGCAACCGGCTGTTTGGCCCCCCGGATAACATTGGCGGTGTTCTGAACCTGCCTGCCGCTACACGTCGGGAAGGGCGCGGCGAGGTCAACCTGTTGGGGGTGGTCTACGGGCTTAGCCTGATGCTGAGCGCGATCGCGACCTATGAGAGCTACCCGGCCAGCACGGTTGCCGTTCTGAACTTCCCGATACTGGTGACGGTTGGTGTGCTGCTGTTGCGGCTCGGGCAGATCCTGCGCCGTCATGCCAAGGCCGAAACCGAGGATGCCGATGACGGCACGCGGTTCATGATCAGAACCCAGGGCTTTGCCGGTTGGGCGATGATCATCGTCGGGGTCGTGGGGGTATCGGCGGCCGCAATTGGCTATGGCGCTTTGGCCGAGGCATTTCTGTTCCCGACCGCCCAGACCGCCGGGCTGGCGGGCTTCCTGATCGTGCTGCACCGCTTTTTCCTCGACCTCTATGGGGTCGTGACCGGCGGCGATGATGAGGCCAGCCAAAACGCGTTGCTGCCGGTGCTTGCAAGCTTTGTCGTGTCACTGGCGCTGCTGCCGGTTTTGATGCTGATCTGGGGGATGCGGGTGACGGATCTCACCGAGATCTGGACCCGGATCAGTGAAGGCATCACCATTGGCGATACGGTCGTTTCGCCCAGCAATCTGCTGACCTTTGCGGTGGTGTTCGCCGTGGGCTTTGCCCTGACGCGGCTGACCCAGGGCATGCTGACAACCACGGTTCTGCCGAAAACCAAACTCGATACTGGCGGGCAAAGCGCGATCAGCTCCGGTATCGGCTATCTGGGCATTTTCCTTGCCGTCATCGCCTCGGTCACCGCGGCTGGGATCGACCTTTCCTCGCTGGCCATCGTTGCCGGTGCGCTCTCGGTCGGGATCGGCTTTGGTTTGCAGAACATCATCTCGAATTTCGTTTCGGGGATTATTCTGCTGATCGAACGCCCCATCAGCGAAGGCGACTGGATCGAGGTTGGTGGCGAAATGGGCTTTGTGCGCGATATTTCTGTGCGCTCGACCCGGATCGAAACCTTCGACCGGACCGATGTGATCCTGCCCAACTCCGAGCTGATTTCCGGCGTGGTGACCAACTACACCCGGCAAAACCTCATGGGCCGGGTGATTGTGCCGGTGGGCGTGGCCTATGGCACCGATAGCATGAAGGTTGAGACAATCCTGAAAGAGATCGCCAATGCCCATCCGCTGGTGGCGCTGAACCCGCCGCCTTCGGTTTTCTTCATGGAATTTGGCGCCGACAGCATGAATTTCGAGATCCGCGCCATCCTGCGCGATGTGAATTTCAAGCTCAGCGTGCGCTCTGAGATGAACCATGAAATTGCCCGGCGGTTCGCCGAAGAAGGGATCGAAATCCCCTTCGCACAGCGCGATATCTGGTTGCGAAACCCCGAAGCTCTGACCGGCCGCCCAGCCGTGGCGCCCGTAGAACCCGACGCCGAGCCAGATCCGGAGCCCGTGACCGTCGAGACCGACCCGGAGCAGGCGCGTGCGATGCTGGATCCTGCAGCGATGCGTGGTGCCAGCTCCAATAACGGCGAAGGGGACGGGGGCGAATAACCAGCCCGCAGAAGGTGTTGCGACAACCAGACAGGAGGCGTGGATTTTCTGCGCTTCCCTCTTGTCAGCCCGCGCACACGGCGCTAGACAGCGCGCTACGGAGAGGTGGCCGAGTGGTCGAAGGCGCACGCCTGGAAAGTGTGTAGGCGGGAGACCGTCTCCAGGGTTCGAATCCCTGTCTCTCCGCCACTTCACCCCAATGTTATTGCTTTAATTCAATGCCTTAAGTGGGATTTCATTCGCGGTGAATTTTCGCTACCCACAGGCGGCTTGACTTCAAACCTCTGTGCCAGCTTCGGTTGGGAAACCCTGACACATTCCTTCGATTGTGGTAGTGACGAAATCTACGACAGTTCGTTGGAGACCACAAAGTTGAGCGTGATTGAGATTGATGGCCGTGTCTACTTTCGAAACAGGGAAGTAGATAGATACCAGATTCCATTTTCAGAATTGTCTACCCTTGCGATGCGAGACGTTCCCAAGAACTCGCATCTAGAGATATTGGAAATGCCCTATCCTAGCGATTCAATTGGGGGCGAAATACGCTCTAAACGATGGGCAGAGTCTTAGCATCTATGGTGGCACGGACTACTTGGTGACCGAAGAGTGTCGGGGGCGGACCATCGCAGGACTTAGAAATGCGTTCCCAGATACGGAACAAGATGGCATTATGCCCAACCCATTGATATCGACGCGAAGGCACGCTGAGGGCGTCTCAATAAATTTCTTTCTGAACATTGATCTAACCACGACGCCTGATACCTTGATTAAAGAAGCGGTAATGCCATTCGTAGATGGGTTTCAGAAGCTTAACAGGCCAACGGCCCATGTATTCGTATGTCATGCTTCGGAGGATAAGCCCACCGCAAGACTACTAGCTGAGGGCCTTAAGAAAATTGGTTCTGATGTTTGGTTGGATGAATGGGAAATCAACGTTGGTGATTCGATTGTGCAGAAAATAAACGATGCACTTGGGAAAGTTAGCCACATCGTTGTACTACTTTCTAGCCACTCGGTTGATAAGCCTTGGGTGAAACGGGAAATGTCTGCGGCCTTGATGCGCCAACTTTCAATGAATGAAATCCGAATGCTTCCCGTTCTTGTTGATAACTGCGCAATACCGCCAATAATCTCCGACTTGAAATACGCTTCGCTAAACGTTGGACTTGAAACCGTCGTAGCCGATTTGGAGAAGGCGATTTTCTCTTCAATCAGCGAGCCACATGTTGATATCGCCTAAGGACTTGACGTTATGGAGGAAAAAGGCCGCGCCCGAAGACGCTGCCTAGTCGGCGCTGGTCCATGTCAGCACCTATGCGATGGGGCGTTGCCGCAGAGAACGCGGCACCATCGCAATGCGGAACAAGCTTCGGGTCCTGACACAAGATTGCAGCGGGAGATTACGCTTTGAAAGCCGTGGTCTTTGAGACGAAAAAAGGGGCCCCGCTGGAGCCCCTTTGATCTTTTAGTATTTGCCTGCGGACTGATCAGTCCATCGCCTTGAAGGCGGTTTCGGCGCCGTCTTTGATGCCCGAGAACCAGCGTTCGGTGACGGTTTTGGTGCGGGTGTAGAAGCGGAAGGCGTCGGGCCCGT
>JARRIY010000059.1:0-22966 GCA_037379985.1 Maritimibacter sp. | reverse complement strand
GCTCGCGCGAAACGCCAAGGCTGAGCGTAGCGCGCCTTCGGGATGATGAACCACGGCTTGCCAGCCATCGCCGCGATTGCGGGTGAAGCGCAGGCTCTCGCCGGTCCAGTGTGCTTGTTGTTTGGCGGATTCTGCGAGCGCGGCCATAGCACGCTCTACCTTTTGTGCCCCCAAAGTTGTGGAGTTCACAAGATCGCCTGTCAGAACGGCAATATGGGATGATCCATTCATGATGCATCCAATATAGGGTGCGTAGATAATAATGCAACCTATAATGGGTGCGATGGCAATGCGCAGCCCAAAAAGGGTGCGCTACCCCACCGGCCTCAACGCCTTATCCGTCAGCAGCTGCGTAATAGCGTCCAGCGCTGCGCGCACTGGCGGGTCGTGGCGGGCTTCGTGGTGGGCGACGAGCCATTCTTCGTGCTGCAGCTCATCAATCACCGGGCCGAGGCGGATCAGGCCCGGTTGGGTGTCGCCCGCGAAGGTTGGCAGCACGGCACGGCCAATCCCGGCGCGGGCCAGCTCGACCAGCAGCGCGGTGGACGAGCCGTAGGTGACCACTTTCTCGGCGTGATGAGACGTGACCCAGCGGTTTGAGGGGGCCGTGGCGATGTCTTCGGGCAGGTTCACATAGCCCGTCACGTCGGGGGCGGAGGCATATTCGGCAAACTGGACATGTGTGGTCAGCCGCCCGGCCAGCCAGCTTTGCGTGGGGCGGGTGTTGCGAATGCCGATATCGGCCTCGCGCCGGGCGATATCGAGAAAGGTGTTGGAGCTGACGAATTCCGGCACCCATTTGGCATCGGGGGACCAGACCCGGCCGATATGGCGGGCGAGGAAGGCCGAGGTCCAGAACCCGGCGGTGATGCGGACCTTTGTCTGGGCGCTGCGCTGGCCGAAATCACGGAGTCGATGGGCAATCTCGCGCAACGGCTCAGCCTCTTCGACAAGCGAGCGACCTCTCGCGGTAAGGGCATAGCCACGCTTGCCGCGCAGAAACAGTTTTTCACCCAGCCTCTGCTCCAGCTCGGTCAGGCGGCGAGACAGCGTGGGTGGTGAGACGCCTGTGCTTTCAGCAGCGCCAGCCAGCCCACCGGCATCAGCGACGGCGAGGAACAGGGCGAAATCATCAAGGCGGGGCGTTTGTTCCATTTTTGAAAGACAGCTTGCGAATATCATCTGTTATATAAGGTCACACGAAATTCTACATTTCACCAGAACGAAACGCTAGTGAAATGGTAGGCAGATGCAAATGGTGCTGTATTCAGATCCGCGTCATCGCGAAGGGCCCCAGTCGGGCTATGAAAAGGAAATGGCGCAGATCAAGGTGCTGATCGCGTCGCAACGCAAATGGAGCCGCCGACGCAACTGGTTGCGGCTGCGCGCTACGCTGTTTGGGCGGCGAAAGCTAAAGATGCAGAATAGCATGACGGGCGGCGCGAAAGGCGCCCCCGTACGACTTACATGAAGCCAAGCTCAAGCCGGGCTTCGTCAGACATCATGTCCATCCCCCAGGGCGGATCCCAGGTGATCTCGACATTGACGCTTTTCACACCGGCAACCGGACCGGCGGCATCCTGCAACCAGCCGGGCATCTCGCCCGCCACCGGGCAGCCGGGGGCAGTGAGGGTCATCAGCAGAAAAACATCGCCCTCATCAGAAATATCAACCGTATAGACCAGTCCGAGATCATAGATATTCACCGGGATTTCCGGGTCATAGACCGTGCGACAGGCTTCGACCACGGCATCGTAAAGCGGGTGGTCGGTGCTCGACGGTTTGATCAGAGGGGTGCCCTCAATCGGTTGTGCTTCAGTATCCATCACGCGCTCCGTAATCCTGACAGAACATATAGGGTTTGTAAAAGGCGAGGTCCAGCCCCGTCTGAGCGCAGTTTCGACCCGAGCTTTGGTTGCTTAAAATTCGATTAATCGCGCCCTAATCGTGCCCAATTGCACCGTTATCGAACCCCTGATCTGTTTCTTTCGATCAGTCATTTGGAAGCGCGCCGTCGCATAGGAGCATTACTGGGCGGCAAAAATGTAGAGGTGAAAATGTTTGGTGACAGCAATCCAATTTATGAATTTCGTGGCCCCTGGGGCATTCCGGTGCAGATCGGATCTTCGATTATCTTTCTGTTTTTCTTGTTTGTTTCGTTCAGCCATGGCGGGAGTGCGCTGGCCTATGATCTGGCATTTCTGGCCATCGTAATAGGATCGATCTTTCTGCACGAGCTGGGGCACGCCTGGGGATCGCTCATTCAGGGCGTCCGCGTGAGCCGGATCATGATCCATGGCGGGGGCGGGTTTTGCGAGCGCTCGGTTTCCGCCACACGCCACCAGCAAGAGCTGATCGTGGCGATGGGGCCGCTGGTCAATATTTCGCTCTGGGCGCTGGCCTCTCTGGCTGAAACCACTGCTTATCACTTCGGGGTGCCGTATAATAACTTCACCTGGGCGCTTGGAAATATCGCGATGGTCAACGGGTTTTTGGCGATTTTCAATATGATTCCCGTGCAACCGCTTGATGGTGGGAAGCTGTTTGAACTGGTCCTTGCCCGCTGGCTGCGCCCCGGCATGGCAACCTATATTGCCGGTGCTGTCGGTGTGGTGATCGCGGTGCTGTGGATCCCGATGATGATCGGAGCCTATTACCTTTTGGGCTTTGTGCTGCTGTTCCTCCCGTCTCCCAGAGCGAACCTGGCCATGATGCGGCAGGGGCAGGCGGTCAGGAGCAGTTTGCAGACCCGGCAGGGCGGCTAATCGGCCAGATCGACAGATCACCCGCAAGGCTCTAGGCTGAACGGGTGAGATCTTGCCACAGGAGGAGCGCATGACTGGGCTGATCACCGAGGCTGAGGCGCAGGAGCGCCTCGCGCATCTGCACCCTGATTGGCGGCTGGAGAGCCATACGCTGACCCGTCGCTTTGGCTTCAAGGGCTTTCAAAAAGCGCTGATGCTGGCCAATGCGGCCGCCTATCTGGGGGATCGCGAAAATCACCATCCCGATATCGCCTTTGGATGGGGCTATTGCGCGATCACCTTTACCACCCATGATATTGGCGGGCTGAGCGAACAGGATTTTGATTGCGCGGCCAAGCTCGATAGGCTGGTGGCGGGCTAGGCGCGGGAGCTTCGTGCGAAAACGCCTCCGATGCCGCTGATGCCCCGGGCTTGCGAGGGCTTGAGCCTGGGTTTATGGGGGCGGGATGACACAGAGATTTTCCTTCGCGCTTAATGCAACCGACGGTCAGGCCCGTACCGGGGTGATTTCCACACCACGCGGCGAGATCCGCACGCCCGCTTTCATGCCGGTTGGCACAGCGGCGACCGTCAAGGCGATGATGCCCGAAAGCGTGGCAGCGACCGGCGCCGATATTCTGCTGGGCAACACCTATCATTTGATGCTGCGCCCGACAGCGGAGCGGATCGACCGGCTTGGTGGGCTGCATAAGTTCATGAATTGGGACAAACCCATTCTGACCGATAGCGGTGGGTTTCAGGTGATGAGTCTGGCCGAGCTGCGCAAGCTGACCGAGGAGGGCGTGAGCTTCCGCTCGCATATCGATGGCTCGCGTCACATGCTGACGCCGGAACGCTCGATGGAAATTCAGCGCCTGCTGGGCTCGGATATCGTCATGGCGTTTGATGAATGCCCGGCGCTGCCCGCCACCGAAGAGCGTGTGGCGGAATCGATGCGGCTGTCGATGCGGTGGGCAGAGCGGTCGCGCGAAGCCTTTGGCGACCGGCCGGGCCATGCGCTGTTCGGCATCCAGCAAGGCGGCGTCACGGAAGAGCTGCGGGCGGAAAGCGCCGGGGCGCTGAAAGCGATTGGCTTTGAAGGCTATGCGATTGGCGGGCTTGCTGTGGGCGAGGGGCAGGAGGCAATGTTTGGCGTGCTCGATTACGCGCCTGCCATGCTGCCCGAGGACAAGCCGCGTTACCTGATGGGGGTGGGCAAGCCGGACGATATTGTCGGCGCGGTGAAACGCGGGGTCGATATGATGGATTGTGTGCTGCCCTCGCGCTCTGGCCGCACCGGACAGGCCTGGACCCGGCGCGGGCAAGTGAACATCAAAAACGCCCGCCATGCCGAAGATCCGCGCCCGCTGGACGAAGCCTGCACATGCCCGGCCTGCAGCAAATATTCGCGCGCCTATCTGCACCATGTGTTCCGGGCTGGCGAGATCATCTCGTCGATGCTGCTGACCTGGCATAACCTGCATTATTATCAGGAAATCATGGCCGGGATGCGCGCGGCGATTGCCGAGGGGCGGTTTGACGCCTGGGAGGCGGAGTTCCATGCCCAGCGCGCGATGGGCGATATCGAGCCGCTTTAATCGCGCTCATAAGCCGGGCGGATGTCGCGCCCCAGCTAATCAGGCGGCGCGGCGCGACAGGTGGGGTTTGCGGGCCTCGTCTTCCAGTGCTTTGGTCTCCTGATCGCTGAGTGCGCGACCATGCGCGGTGCGATAGCCGCTGCGGCTGTCATTGGCAGATTTCGACACTGTCTCGGTGTCCATCCACCAATCGTCATAGCTGACGGGCTGGCGTCGATCATTCGGATGCTTGGCATTCCATTCAATCGCCGAGACGCGGTTATCCATCATCCGACCGACGGTATCATCCAGCCAGTGCCGCAGCATCCGCCGGGGGCTGACCGCATCGGCAAGGAAGATCATGGTGACTTTGCGACGCCGGCCATTATCGCGGAAACGGAATTCGGTGACACCGTCAGCGGCGTTGTCCACGACACCTTCGACAATCTTCAACCGCATTTTGATGCGCTCGAATTTCTCCATTTCTTCGATGAAGACGAGATATTCTTCGCGGCGGGGGGGAGCCCAGTGGATCATGCGGATCACTTTATGCGCAGGATCGGCGTAGTCGACTGAAACCAGTTCCTTATCCGCATAGAGCTCCCGATGGCCGGGCATGGCGATGAGACCATACCAGAGGTTATAGATATCGGCGGTGGAGCGCATTTTGGTAACCACGCGAAACGTGCGTTTCGGGGTAAGGGGATCAGACCAGGCACCGTAGAGAAACTGATAGGATGCCAGAACCAGCGCCAGATAGGTCCCGGCGACGATGGTGAAATCCCAGTCTGGATCCATCAGGCTGAAGGATGCAGACGGAGCAATATGGCTGGCGATACTCAGCAGCAAGCTGGCAAAGGCGAAAACTTCGATGAAGTGACGGTGTTTGCGCGCATAAATCGAGATGAGCGGCATCGCCAGAAAGATCAGCATCATGGCGATGAACTCGCTGCTGACATGCGGAATTGGGTCGTGCAAAGCATTTGGGGTAAGCGCTGATGCCCCGAGGAGCAGCAAGGCGGACAGACCGAAACGCCGCCGCTCGCGATAGAGATGGCGCAAGTATGACTTAAGCATTGGGAACTCCGGCATTTTCGTCCATTCTCGGTAAAGAAAGCGGCGACAATTTGACTGAAACCGATGATGAACATGGCGTTTCACATCGTGGTTAATTCGTGTTGATTTTCAGCTGAAAGCTGTCGGCGCTGTCACACGGTCAGCTTGGTAGACCGGGAGAAATCCTGACCGGGTAAATCGCGCAAGGCGGCTTGTTCGGCGGCGCTCAGCGTGCGGTCATAGGCGGTGCGATACCCAGTGCTTCTGGTTCCGGTGTTTTCCCGCCCTTTGTTTCGGTCGGTAATGACGCCCTCGCTGACATAGTCAAGCAACGGGTGGCCCTTATTCTGCGGTTTTTTGGCTTTGCTGGCACGGCATTCGATCCCGGCCAGACGGGCATCTATCATTCGCCCGATCGTATCGTCGAGCCAGCCACGCAGCATCCGGCGCAGCGGGATGCCCGTAATTTTCTGACGGATGCGGAACGAGCGATAATAGCCGTTATCCTCCATCCAGAATTCGCTGGTCCCCTCGATGATCGGGTCCTGCATTCCTTCAACGATGCGCAACTGCATCATGACGTAGGAAAACTGCTTCATGTGATCGAAGGTGATGAGCACTTCACCGGCTTGCTGTTCGGGTGTCCAGGTGATCAGGCGAACGCTCTTATGGCTCGGATCGGCATATTCGACAGCGACAACATCCGGTTCCGGCAGGCGATTGGCATAGCCCGGCGTTGGCACCATTCCATACCAGAGAACCGGCAGATCAAGCTTGGTAAGTGTTTTTGCGCTGACCGTTGCATCGAGATGCGGCAGAAAACGATCAGACCAGCTTCCATAGATGAGGACATAAATCAGACCGACGAGTGAGGAATAGACGCCCAACGACAGGATGAGCGTTTGGGTGGACGCATGGAATGAAAGCAGGGCGATGGGAAAGGGCAGGCCGGTGAGGCAAAAGATAAGATCGGCCAGCGCGATGACTTCCAGCCAGTAGCGCAAACGCGGGCGATGGATCGCGACCAGCGGCATGGAAAGGACGACCCAGATGAAAACGATTGCTTCAGTCGGGATCATCGGAAGCGGATCCGGGAACCGGTGTGGCACCAGATAGAAAGAAAGTGACAGCAGCAGGAACGAAACGGTCAGACGTCGCCGGTCGCGAACAAGCCGACGACCGTAATCTCGAATTTTGTGTTTGGTACCGCTTTGCATAGCGTGCTCCTTGGTTGCCGATCAGCATCAGGGGCAAGCAAGGCAGCATTGGGGCAGAAGCTAGGCCCCTCCGGCCTTACTGATGTCGTGGTTAACAACCGACATCGTGGTTAATAGAATGCGATGTTTCGACCTGCTTGCCCCGAGGCGACAGGGCGGGCAGAATGGGACAACAGGGCAGTAGCAGTTGAAACAGGTCGGATCGCCCCCATTTATCAGAGCGCAGTGGAAACAGCACGCGCCGCCGATGGTCGGGGCCGGGCTGTTTGCCGAAAACAAGGAAATCAGATGACCGAAAAAACCTCGCAATCCCATCCGGTTCTGCCGTTGCGCGACATTGTGGTCTTTCCGCATATGATCGTGCCGCTTTTCGTCGGCCGTGAGAAGAGTGTGAAGGCGCTGGAACAGGTAATGGCTGATGATCAGCAGATTTTGCTGGCCAGTCAGATGGACCCGTCGCTGGATGATCCGACCACCGATTCGATCTATCGGACCGGGGTTCTGGCCAATGTTCTGCAGCTTCTGAAACTGCCCGACGGTACTGTAAAAGTGTTGGTCGAGGGGCAGTCGCGGGTCAAAGTGACCGAATTTATCGACAACCCTGAGTTTTTCGAGGCCGAAGCCGAGCCGCTGGAAGAATCGATTGTCGACATGGATGCCGCGACGGCGCTGACCCATTCCGTGAATGAGGAATTCGAGCGCTACGCTAAGGTTAAGAAAAACATCCCCGAAGAGGCGCTGGCGGCGGTGAGCGAAACCACCGAACCGGCGCGTCTGGCCGATCTCGTGGCCGGGCATCTGGGGGTGGAAGTGGCGCAGAAGCAGGAGCTTTTGGAGACCCTCGCGATCGATGAGCGACTTGAGAAAGTCTATGGGCTGATGCAGGGCGAAATGAGCGTTCTGCAGGTCGAGAAAAAGATCAAGACCCGGGTGAAAAGCCAGATGGAGCGCACCCAGCGCGAATATTATCTGAATGAGCAGATGAAGGCCATTCAGAAGGAGCTGGGCGAGGATGGCGAAGGCCAGGGCGAGATCAATGAGCTTGAAGAGCGGATCGCCCAGACCAAACTGTCGAAAGAGGCCCGTGAAAAGGCCGAGAGCGAGCTGAAGAAGCTCAAGAACATGAGCCCGATGAGCGCTGAAGCCACGGTGGTGCGCAACTATCTTGATTGGATGCTGTCGATCCCGTGGGGCAATAAGAGCCGGGTGAAAAAGAACCTCGGCCATGCCCAGAAGGTGCTCGATACCGATCACTACGGGCTGGAAAAGGTGAAAGAACGCATCGTCGAATATCTGGCGGTGCAGCAACGCTCGAAAAAGCTGAAAGGCCCGATCCTGTGCCTTGTCGGCCCGCCGGGCGTGGGTAAAACCAGCCTTGGTCAGAGCGTGGCAAAAGCCACCGGGCGCGAATTCATCCGCATCAGCCTTGGCGGCGTGCGCGATGAAAGCGAGATCCGGGGCCACCGGCGCACCTATATCGGCTCGATGCCGGGCAAGATCATTCAGGCGCTGAAAAAGGCGAAAACCACCAATCCGCTGATCCTGCTCGATGAGATCGACAAGATGGGCCAGGATTTCCGTGGCGATCCCGCCAGCGCCATGCTGGAAGTGCTTGATCCGGAACAGAACTCGACCTTTGTCGATCACTATCTGGAGGTCGAATATGACCTGTCCAATGTGATGTTCCTGACCACCGCGAACAGCTATAACATGCCCGGGCCGCTCTTGGACCGGATGGAGATCATCTCGCTCGCGGGCTACACCGAAGATGAAAAGCGCGAGATCGCGCGTCAGCATCTGGTGCCCAAGCAGATCAAGAACCACGGGCTGCGCAAAGGCGAGTTTTCCATCAGCGATGAGGCGCTGACCGATATCGTGCGTTACTACACGCGCGAGGCCGGTGTGCGGAATATGGAACGCGATATCGCCAAATGCGCCCGTAAGGCCGTGACCAAGATCGTGCGCGGGGCCGAAGCTCATGTGGATGTGACGCCGGAGACTCTGGAAGATTATCTGGGCGTGAAGAAATTCCGCTATGGGTTGGCTGAGCAGGAAGATCAGATCGGGGTTGTCACCGGGCTGGCCTGGACCAGCGTGGGCGGCGATCTGCTTCAGATCGAAGCGCTGCGGCTGCCCGGGAAAGGTCGGATGAAAACCACCGGCAAGCTGGGCGATGTGATGAAGGAATCGATTGATGCGGCCTCGTCTTACGTCCGCTCGATCTCGCCCGAGATCGGGGTGAAGCCGCCGAAATTCGAGAAATGGGATATCCATGTGCACGTTCCGGAAGGGGCGACCCCGAAAGACGGCCCCTCGGCCGGTGTGGGCATGGTGACATCGATTGTATCGGTGCTGACGCAGATTCCGGTGAAGAAAGACATCGCCATGACCGGGGAAGTGACCCTGCGCGGCAATGTGCTGCCCATCGGCGGGCTGAAAGAAAAACTGCTCGCGGCGCTGCGTGGTGGGATCAAAACCGTGCTGATCCCCGAGGAGAATGAAAAAGACCTCGCCGAGATCCCGGATAACGTGAAGGAAGGTCTGACGATCATTCCGGTCAAGCATGTCAGCGAAGTGCTGGAGCAAGCGCTGGTGCGCAAGCCGGAGCCGGTGGAATGGGATGAAGCTGCTGAAGAGGCCGCTGCGGCGGCTCTGGCGGCTGAGAAATCCACATCCTCTGGTCAGGTCGCGCATTAACGGGCGATCCGGTCTCAAAAGACCACAATAAATCAAAGGGCGTGCCTGCGGGTGCGCCCTTTTTCACTGGGTCTCTGGCTGGTAATCAGGCCCCCGATCCGCTACTGTTTCCGAGAGCGAAACAAATAATTGGGGCAGGGCCTGTTATGGCGATCAAGAAAACCAGCACTTCGAAAAAAAGCCGCAAAACCACTGCGAAAACCGCCAATGTCACCAAGCTGGCGCCGAAACCGGCAGCTCCGGTTGCAGGGGTGAGTTTGAGTGAGGTGAAACCGGCCACCGCGACCACCCCGATCAACCGCAAAGCCCTGCTGGACCGGTTGAAAGCGCGTACCCCGTCGATGAAGGGCAGCGACGTTCGGCAGGTGATGGACGCGATGCTGATCGAGCTGGGCGAGGCTCTGGCTGCGGGCGAGGACATTAAGATTCCTGAGCTGGGCAACATGCGCGTGGTGAAGCAGAAAGAAACCGAAAACGCCAATATCCTGACGCTGAAGCTGCGCCGTAAAAAAGTGACAGAAGATGCAAAGGAGCCTCTTGAACCCTCTGGCGAGTGACGCTACATACCGCGCCACGGCGGGTGATTAGCTCAGTGGTAGAGCGCTTCGTTCACATCGAAGATGTCAGGAGTTCAAATCTCTTATCACCCACCATTCTTCCTCTGGGGCCTTCGGGCCCCTTTGTTGTATCTGGGCCTGATTGAATTTGGGCCTGCGCGCCGGAGGGGCCGATGTATCCTGAGCTGATTGTCATGCGTCATGGGCAGACGGAATGGAATCTGGCGGGGCGCTGGCAGGGCGGGCTGGATTCGCAGCTCACCGAAAAGGGCCGTGATCAGGCGGTGGCGATGGGGGAGATTCTGCGGCGCGAAGGAATCACCGCTGCGAGCCACAAAACCTATGTCAGCCCGATGGGCCGCACCCGCGAAACCGCTGAGCTAGCTTTGGGCGACGGTTGGGCGCGCGTGGAAGACACCAATCTGCGCGAGATCGGCGTCGGCGGCTGGGAAGGCTGGCTGGTGAAGGATATCGAGCGCGCCGCTGGCCTGCCAGAAGATTCGACGATGTTTGACTATTACAGCGCCGCGCCGGATGGCGAAGGCTTTGAGGCGCTGCGTGAGCGGGTGCTAGGCTTTCTTGCCACGCTGACCGGGCCGAGCCTGCTGATCACCCATGGCATGACCTCGCGGATGATCCGCACTCTGGCCACAGGGCGCGATCTGGACCGACTCGACGAGCTGCCGGGCGGGCAGGGCGTGGTGTTTCGCCTGCGTGACGGAAACCACGAAATTCTGACACCATAACCCCTTGCGCGCCCCCACCCGGAGAGGGTATGAGCTTCGGACCGGGTCGTTAGCTCAGTTGGTAGAGCGCTTCGTTTACACCGAAGATGTCGGGAGTTCGAGCCTCTCACGACCCACCATTCCCACAGTTTGAGATACGATTGGGTCGGGCAATTGCCTGCGTGGCTGCGGCGTTACAGCGACGCCCAGTCGATCTGTTCCAGCCCCATGGAAATGGTCGTGCAGCGCAGGCCGATATCGCTCAGCCCCGCCAGCACATGCGGCATGGCCTCGACGGTGCCGGGCTTGGTGTCATGGCCCAGAACAATTGCGCGGGGCTCGGCGGCGGCGGTGATGCGCTCGGCAACCAGATCGGCGCCGGGATCGCGCCAGTCTTCCGGATCGACCGACCAGAGCACGGTGCTGAGCCCGCGCGCCTCGGCAATCATATCGCGCTGCGCGTCATGCAGC
This sequence comes from Maritimibacter sp., assembly GCA_037379985.1. Taxonomy (GTDB): domain Bacteria; phylum Pseudomonadota; class Alphaproteobacteria; order Rhodobacterales; family Rhodobacteraceae; genus Sinisalibacter. The sequence goes on along the minus strand of JARRIY010000059.1, from coordinate 11,922 downwards.
CGCCCATAGGGTGGGCGCAGCAGGATCGGGCTGTGGCCAGTGGCGCGGTGAACGGCTTCGGCGGTGCGGTCGATCTCGTCGAGAATCGCCGTATCCTCCATCTCGCGCAGATCGCTATGGCTATAGGAGTGATTGCCGATCTCATGCCCCTCATCGACCATCCGTTTCAGGATGTCAGGAAAACGCTCGGCATTATGGCCGACCACAAAGAAGGTCGCGCGCACATCGTGAGCTTTCAACACATCCAGCATAGCGGGCGTGTTGGTGTGATGCGGACCGTCATCGAAGGTCAGTGCCAGCGCCTGTCCGGGCTGCGGCAGGATGCGAATGGTGTGGCGATGGGGCATATGGCGGTGCGGCATATGCGAGGGGAACATCGGCGCCATGCGATCGGGCAGGGCCATGGCGCGCGTCGCCTGCGCGCCGCGTCCGATCATAGCCAGACCCATCCCCAAAATCATCACTCGACGAGAAACCACCCCGACCCCCAGATATTCGCGCAATTCGCGCGCTATTTCCTATGATCGGATGAGGTGCAAGGGCATGTTGAAAATTCATCGTAAAAATAGGGGATTGTGGCGCAAACTGCACAATCTGGCGGGCGGGCGAGCAGGGCAGAAGCGCTTGACGCCCTGCGCGCACGCTTCTAGAACCCGGCTCCACGGCACCTAGCATGGTGTCGGGCAGCGAGCGGTTGTAGCTCAGTTGGTTAGAGTGCCGGCCTGTCACGCCGGAGGTCGCGGGTTCGAGCCCCGTCAACCGCGCCACCGCTGCCCAGCCCTGGTCCAGGGTCGAAAAAGACCACGTCGAAAGACAAATGCGCGGTTGTAGCTCAGCTGGTTAGAGTGCCGGCCTGTCACGCCGGAGGTCGCGGGTTCGAGCCCCGTCAACCGCGCCACTTTCCCCCCTTCGGATATTTCAGATGAAGTACTTGGCCATCGCCTTTGTTATTATCGCGGGCTTTTCAGACAGCTCCGTGTTGATCTGGATGTTCGCTGGCTTCGCGGCCTATTTCGGGTTTCGAGCCGGAAAGGTGCAGGGGGTTGATGACTGCATCGAGAGCATGCTTCAGGCGAAAGAGCTGAATAAGTGATGTCGCTATTTCCGCATCGCTGTATTGGCTTTCTGTCCGTGCCTCAATATATGCAGATAAACGAATGCGAATGGGTGTGACATGCAAGGCTTTCTGCGATTTCTCGATCAGTTCCCGCTATCCAATGCGATTTTGATCGCGGTTACGCTGGGGCTGGCCCCGTTTACGCCGCAGCCGCATGTGGTGGAAAAACTGGGAATGCTGGCGGCGGGCACGCTCGCCCGCCCAATCGACATTTTCGATCTGGCCCTGCATGGGGTGCCCTGGCTGCTGCTTTTCATCAAACTGGGCCGTATAGGCTATCTGACCACCCGGGCAGGCTGACCCGCCCGGGAAGCGAAGTTGCGCACCGCGCAGACGAGCGGCGTCAGGCCAGCGCGGCGAGGATCCGGGCCCAGCTGCGGGCGCCTTTGGTGAAGCTTTTCAGATCGTATTTCTCGTTCGGGGAATGGATCTGGTCGTCATCGCAGCCGAAACCGATCAGCATCGAATCCATGCCCAGAATGTTCTGGAAATGCCCGGCAATCGGGATCGAACCGCCACAGCCGATAAAGGCGGCGGGCACGCCCCATTCCTCGCTCAGCGCCCGACGGGCTTTCTCAAAGCCCGGATTATCGGTGGGCATTTGCGAGGCGGGGGCACCATGGCCATTGGGGAACTCCGCCACCACATCGCGCGGCAGCCGGTCTTCCACATGTTTGATAAAGGCTTCATGGATCGCTTCCGGATCCTGCGTGCCGACCAGACGGAAACTGATCTTGGCCGAGGCTTTGGACGGCAGCACGGTTTTGAACCCGTCGCCAGTATAGCCGCCGGTGATGCCGTTGACCTCGCAGGTCGGGCGCGACCAGATCTGTTCCAGCGGGCTGCGGTCAAGCTCGCCCGCCGGGACACTCAGCCCCACATCGCCCAGAAATTCGGTGTGGTCAAAGCCAAGGGCCTGCCATTGCGCGTGAATATCCTCGGGCAGATCCGGCACGCCGTCATAGAAGCCCTCAAGCGTGACCGCGCCCTGATCGTCATGCAGATCGTCGATGATGCTGGTCAACACATGGATCGGGTTGCGCGCCAGACCGCCGAACATGCCGGAATGCAAATCCTTATTGGCGGCGGTCAGGGTAAGCTCTTCGGCCAGAAGCCCGCGCAGCATGGTGGTGATCGCCGGGGTTTTCGAGGCAAACAAGCCGGTGTCGCAAATCATCGCGATATCGGCTTTCAGCTCTTCGGCGTTTTCCTTCATGTAGGGCACCAGCGAGGGCGAGCCGCTTTCCTCTTCGCCTTCCAGAAAGATGGTGATCTTGCAGGGCAGGGCGCCATGCACCGCCACCCAGGCGCGCATCGCTTCCACAAAGGTCATGAGCTGGCCCTTGTCATCGGCCGCGCCGCGAGCGCGGATCACCTTGCCATTCGGTGTGTCTTCGATCTGCGGCTCAAAGGGCGGCTTGTCCCACAGATCGAGCGGATCGACCGGCTGCACGTCATAATGACCGTAAAACAGCAGATGCGGCCCGTCTACGCCACCATGCGCCACCACCATCGGGTGGCCTGGCGTGGGGCGTTTCGAAGCATCAAAGCCGATGGACTTCAAATCCTCGATCAACCAGTCGGCGGCGGCATCGCAATCGGATTTATAGGCCGGATCGGTTGAGATCGACGGGATGCGCAAAAGCGCCATCAAACGATCTAGCGCGGCGTCGAGATCGTGATCGAGATGGTCAAGCACAGAGGCAAGGGCTGGGGCGGTTGTCATGGAAATCTCCTGTTGGTCAGCGGAAATCTACCAGAGAAGGGCGTATAGTCCAGTCGGGGTAGCGGGCGATCAGATCAACAATTATGGTCGGCGCAAATGCAAGAGACGAGGAGTGACCTATGCGGGTGACAATCAAGGCAGTTGCGGCGCTTGTAATCGGGCTGGGGGCAGCGACCCCGGGTCTGGCCGCTGACGGGCTGAGCTTTCAATCGGTCGAGCCGGAAGGGCTGAGCGAGGACGCCATGCTGGCCGTGACCAGCGTGCAGGGGGTTATGCCTGCCCAGATGCCTGCCTATGAACAGCAGGGCTTCAGCTATTACGGCGCCTTTGCCGTGCCGAAGGGTCAGGAATTGGGGCTGAGCGCCGCCGAAATGGCGAAATGGCTGGTGATCAAAGCCAATACCGAAACCCTTGAAGAAGCCAAAACCGGCGTGTTGGAAAGCTGTGTTGAGCTGACCAATGCTGAGGATTGCACCCTGATCGGGCTGATGGTTCCGGCTGAGTAAGCTCGCAACCTGAGACATGCTGTCGCACTTTATGCGGCGAAACAGAAAAAGAATCCGGCCGGGATCTGGCCGGATTTTTGCTTTCCGGCGCGGGCCGGGCAGGGATGGTAACAATTAGAATCATTCGAAAACAAAATGTTCTGCCCTAAAAATCAGTGGATTACATGCTATGGTTGTGGTCGCTTTATAGTGACGCGAGTTGAAACCGACTGTTTGGTGGTTTGACTCAGGTCAAATCCCGGCTTGCGGCAATATGTAAGAGCAGAAACCAGTTCGCTTTTTATCTGATTACCGATAAACAGCGACCGGGAACCGGATGTCGCTCGGAGGGAACGCGCGTGAATTATGAAGCTCAGCTGGACTCTGCTCTCAACCGTCTGCATGACGAAGGGCGCTATCGTGTCTTTATCGACATTGAACGCGAACGTGGGCGTTTCCCGCATGCGAGCTGGCAGAAACCCGATGGCAGCACCCAGCCGGTCACGATCTGGTGCGGCAACGATTACCTAGGCATGGGGCAGCACCCGGTGGTGCTTGAAGCCATGCATGAGGCGCTGGACGCCACTGGTGCAGGCTCGGGCGGCACCCGCAATATTTCCGGCACGACCGTGTATCACAAACGTCTGGAAGCCGAGATCGCGGATCTGCACCACAAGGAAGCGGCGCTGCTGTTCACCTCGGCCTATATCGCCAATGACGCGACGCTCAGCACCCTACCGAAACTGTTCCCCGGCCTGATCATCTATTCCGACGAGTTGAACCACGCTTCGATGATCGAAGGCATCCGCCGCAATGGCGGCGCGAAACGGATTTTCCGCCATAACGACATGGATCACCTGCGCGAGCTGTTGGCCGCCGACGATCCGAAAGCGCCGAAGCTGATCGCCTTTGAATCGGTCTATTCGATGGATGGCGATTTTGGCCGGATCAAGGATATCTGTGATATTGCTGATGAATTCGGCGCGCTCACCTATATCGACGAAGTGCATGCCGTGGGCATGTATGGCCCGCGCGGTGCCGGTGTGGCCGAGCGCGAAGGTCTGATGCATCGCATCGACATCATCAACGCAACGCTGGCGAAAGCCTATGGCGTGATGGGCGGCTATATCGCGGCTTCGGCCAAGATGGTCGACGCCATCCGTTCCTATGCGCCGGGCTTTATCTTCACCACATCGCTGGCCCCCGCGTTGGCGGCAGGTGCAGCGGCCTCGGTGAAGCATCTGAAAACCGATCAGGCGCTGCGCGACAGCCAGCAAACGCAGGCGAGCATCCTGAAAACCCGGCTGAAAGGTCTGGGCCTGCCGATCATTGATAACGGCTCGCATATCGTGCCGGTGATCGTGGGCGACCCGAAGCATACCAAACAGCTGTCGGATATGCTGCTCGAAGATTACGGAATCTACGTGCAGCCGATCAACTTCCCGACCGTGCCGCGCGGCACGGAACGCCTGCGTTTCACCCCGTCGCCGGTTCACCGGGCGGACGAGATGGATGCGCTGGTGCATGCGATGGACGAGCTTTGGTCGCGCTGTGAGCTGAATCGCGCCGAACTGAGCGCTTGACGTTGTTTCACGATTAGGCGAACGCCCCTGCATATGGTAATAAACGCCTAACACGCCGCATGATTTGCGAATCGTGGGCGTATATCTCGGGGACAGGCGGCAGGGCCGTTGCAGGTAAAAAGGGGCAGGCGGATGATCCGGCGTTGGGTTAAGCCCAAAGTCACCGAACAGGCGGATACGCCTGCCGGGTTTGACACCTTTGATCTCCGGTTAGGTGATCTGATGCGTGGCGAACGGGCGACGCTGGGAAAATCCCTGCTTGATGTGCAGCGCGAGCTGAAGATCAAAGCCTCCTATATTGCCGCGATTGAAAATGCCGATGTGAAGGCGTTTGAGACCCCGAGCTTTGTTGCCGGTTATGTGCGCTCCTATGCGCGCTATCTGGGCATGGACCCAGATGAAGCCTTTGCCGGGTTCTGCCGGGAATCGGGCTACACGCCGGTGCACGGCATGGCCGCTGGCAGCAAATCCGTAGAGAAAACTCCGGAATATACCGGCGATCCGCTGGCCAATCCCAATGCCAGTTTCGTGCCGCGTCAGGCCTCGGTTTTCGAAGGTATCGAACCGGGGGCCGTTGGTTCGGTTGCCGTTTTGGTGGCGCTGGTCGGTGTGTTGGGCTTTGGTGGCTGGTCGCTGCTGCGGCAGATCCAAAAGGTCGATTTCGCCCCAGTTGAGCAGAATATCGGCGTGGTGGATCAGTTGCAGGGGCTGGAAGGCACTGGCACGACTGATCTGGCCGGGGCTGATTCTGGTCTGGTGACGCCGCCGAGCAGCGATGCGCTGGACCGGCTCTATCGCCCGGAAGCGCTGGATGTGCCGGTGCTGATCGCCCGCGATGGCCCGATTTCGACCCTCGACCCTTCGGAAGTGGGGGTGCTGACCGGAAACCGCGGTTCGCAATCGCCGGGCCTGCCGGTGGCTGATGCTGGGACGACAGCTGCGATTGATGCGGCGGTGACTGATGCCGTTATCAGTGCTGCTTCCGCAGAGACAAGCGGCGAAGGCATTCGGGTCTTTGGCCCAGACGCGCCGAAAGTGGCGATCTTTGCCACCAGCCCGGCCTGGGTGCGGGTGCGGTCTGCTGATGGCAGTGTGATCTTTGAAAAGATCCTTGATGCGGGGGAAACATACGTGTTGCCCGCGACCGAAACGCCGCCAATCCTGCGTGCGGGCAATGCCGGTGCTGTGTATTTCGCGGTGAACGGTACGGCCTATGGTCCGGCGGGCAGCGGTGGCGCTGTGGTCAAGAATATCGCGCTGGATGCTGCGTCGCTGCGGGCGGAATACACGGTGGCCGATCTGTCAGATCATCAGGATCTGGCCTTGTTTGCGGATGCCAGCCAATAGTTGCTGCACTCCGCTGCTGTCTTACAAATATCTGTTTAAAAAATATGATGTTAGGGTGAGCGGTGCCGCGTGTACGTCGCAGCACCGCCTGATCGGCTCTGAGCTCAGAGACCTTTGAACAGCACACCGGCGGCCAACAGCACATAAGCGAGGGCCAGCGCATAGACGGTGTTGATCCCGATGGTCAGAGAAATACCGAACATCGGCAGAATACCAATTACAGCCAGGACCAGGGAAATGATGAAGACCAGATTGGTCGGTCGGCTGAGTTTCATGAGTGACTCCTTTTGCAGTCTGTCTTGTTATGTAACCAATATGAGTATGGGCGCGCCGGGTGGTACGGGGAAAAACCCGGGGGGCGCGTCATGTGGCCTTTACACACACAATTTACATTCGCCCTGACACCCATGAGGCATGCATGACCCATAATCCGGTTCGTCCCTGGCGCAATATCGAGCGTCGGCAATCCCGTCAGATCATGGTGGGCAATGTGCCCGTCGGGGGCGGTGCGCCGATTGCGGTGCAGACCATGACCAACACCGACAGCTCGGATGTGAAAGCCACGCTGGGCCAGGTGCTGGCCGCTGCCGAAGCGGGCGCGGATATCGTGCGCATCTCGGCCCCGGATGAGGGCGCAACGCGCGCGTTGAAAGAAATTACCGCCGAAAGCCCGGTGCCGATCGTGGCGGATATCCATTTTCACTACAAACGCGCCATCGAGGCGGCCGAGGCGGGCGCCGCCTGCCTGCGCATCAATCCCGGCAATATCGGCTCGGCCGACCGGGTGCGCGAAGTGATCGCGGCAGCGAAAGATCACGGCTGTTCGATCCGCATCGGCGTGAATGCGGGCTCGCTTGAAAAGCACCTGCTGGAAAAATACGGCGAGCCTTGCCCGGAAGCGATGGTGGAAAGCGGGCTCGATCATATCCGCATCCTCGAAGACAACGACTTTCAGAACTACAAGATCAGCGTGAAAGCGTCTGATGTGTTCCTGTCTGCTGCCGCCTATCAGGGCATTGCCGATGCGACTGATGCGCCGATCCATCTGGGCATCACCGAGGCGGGGGGGCTGACTTCCGGCACGATCAAGTCGGCCATCGGTCTGGGCAACCTGCTCTGGTCCGGGATCGGAGACACGATCCGCGTCAGCCTGTCTGCCGATCCGGTGGAAGAGGTGAAAGTGGGCTATGAGATCCTGAAATCGCTCGGCCTGCGCCATCGCGGTGTGAATATCATCTCCTGCCCCTCCTGCGCGCGGCAGGGCTTCAACGTGATCAAAACCGTGGAAGAGCTGGAAAAACGTCTGGCCCATATCCACACCTCGCTGAGCCTCTCGATCATCGGCTGCGTGGTGAACGGCCCCGGCGAAGCGCTGATGACCGATGTCGGCTTTACCGGCGGCGGGGCCGGGCATGGCATGATCTATATGGCGGGCAAGCAGGATCACCGGCAGGATAACGAGGGTATGGTCGACCATATCGTCGAGCTGGTGGAAAAACGCGCGGCCGAGATCGAGGCAGAAGAAGCGGCCAAGGCGGACGCGGCAGAATAATCGCCGCTCCTCCGCGCGCCGCGCGATGTCGCTCCCTTACCACTGGTGCCTCTTATGAAATTACTGGCGATTTCCGGAAGCCTGCGGGCGGCCTCGACCAATCGCGCCTTTTTGCGCGCCATTGCTGGTATGGCCCCGGATGGGGTGGAGATTGAGCTCTATCAGGGCCTTGGTACGCTGCCGGTCTTTTCACCCGATCTTGAAGATGATCTGCCCGAGTCGGCGCAGGCGTTTAGCGCTGAGATTGCCGCCTGTGATGGGCTGATCATTTCCAGCCCTGAATATATCCGCGCCATTCCCGGCGGCTTGAAAAACGGCATCGACTGGCTGGTCTCAGGCGAAGCGCTGATCGACAAGCCCGTCGCGCTGGCCCATGCCTCGCATCGCGGCGAGGATGTGCTGGAAAGTCTGCGCCGGGTGCTCGCCACTGTCACCACGCGCTTTGCCGAGGATATTTTCCTGCGTGTGCCACTGATGCAGCAGACACCCGACGAGATTGCAGCCACGATGGCCACGCCGGAACGACAGGCCGAGGCGCAGGCGTTTCTATCCGCCTTCGCAGGTTTCTGCGCGGCACCGGTTGAAAACTGACGCTGCAGAAATAGAAAGGCCGCCCCGAAAGGCGGCCTTGATCAATATATGTGGGAGCGTTCAGCCGTCCTGACGCACTTGGGCGACGAGCTGGGCCAGCCCGGCCAGCGGCACGTAGCCGCGCAGCATCTGGTCGCCAAGCACAAAGCCCGGGGTGCCGGAGACTTGCAGGCGTTGGGCGAGCGAATGGTTTTCGCCGATGATCTGATCGACCTGCGGATCGCTCATCCCGGCAAGGATTGCATCGCCATCAAGCCCGAGCTTGTCGGCAGCCGACACAAGCGAAGCTTCCGTCACATTCGCGCGCATGCTCATCAACGCATTATGCAGCGGACCATAGGCCTCATCGCCACCGATCAGCTTGGCCGAGACCGCGAAACGCGAGGCCAGCACGCTGTCTTCGCCCAGAATCGGGAATTCTTTGTAGATCACGCGGATATTGCCATCGGCCTTGATCAGCTCTTCCAGATCGGGGAAGGCCTGTTTGCAATAGGTGCAGCGGTAGTCGAAAAACTCGACCAGCGTCACGTCGCCTTCGGGATTGCCGCCGACATAGGAAAAGCCATCGTTATAGATATCGTCCTGATTGGTCATGATCAGGGCGGTATCATTGGCGGCTTTGGCTTCGGCCTGGCGCTGATCAAGGATCTGCACAGCTTCCATGATAATCTCAGGATTATCAAGCATATAGGCGCGGATCTCTGCCCGGAACGCTTCGCGCTCGGCGTCGCTCATGGCGTTGATGTCAAAGGCCAGCGCAGGGCTGGCGGCGAGCCCGGCGGCAAGCGTCAGGGCGGGAAGGAAGCGGCGGATCATTATATCTCCGATCAGGAATATGTCGCGTTTCAGATGAGGTAGCGACCCTGTGCCTCGGGTGCAAGCCCACGCGTCAGCGCGTCGCGGCTTGACCTTTCGGCATTGGACGGGCACCCCGTTTGACGAACAGCATAGCGAGGCGGTGATGAAGGTTTCAAGTCGGTCTGAAGTCGATCCCTTTATCGTGATGGATGTGATGGAGGCAGCGCGCCGGGCGGAAGAGGCCGGGCGGCATATTATCCATATGGAAGTGGGCCAGCCGGGCACCCCCGCGCCGGAAGGGGCGCGCAAGGCGGTGGCGCAGGCGATGGGCGGCGATGCGCTCGGCTATACGGTGGCTTTGGGCATCCCGGAGCTGCGGGCGCGGATCGCGCAGCTTTATGGCGACTGGTATGGCGTCGACCTGAACCCCGAGCGGGTTGTGGTCACCTCCGGTTCCTCTGGCGCCTTTCTGCTCGCCTTTACGGCGCTCTTCGATACCGGGGCTAAGGTGGGGCTGGGCGATCCCGGCTATCCCTCCTATCGGCAGATTCTGAGCGCGCTGGGGTTTCAGCCGGTGGGCATTCCGACCCGCGCCGAAAACCGCTTCCAACCGGTGCCGGATGACCTGCCGGAGGGGCTTGATGGGCTGATGCTGGCCAGCCCCGGCAACCCCTCGGGCACAATGCTGGGTCATGACGCGCTTGGCGCGCTGGTCGAGGCCACGCAGGCGCGCGGGATCAAGCTGATTTCCGACGAGATCTATCACGGGCTGCATTATGGCGCGCGCGGCGTCACGGCGCTGGAGCTGACCGATGAAGCCTACGTGATCAATTCCTTTTCCAAGTATTTCTCGATGACCGGCTGGCGCGTGGGCTGGATGGTGGTGCCGGAGGATCATGTGCGGGTGATCGAACGGATCGCGCAAAACATGTTCATCTGTGCGCCGCATGTCAGCCAGATCGCAGCCCTTGCCGCGCTGGACTGCACCGAGGAGCTGGAAGCCAATCGCGCGGTCTATGCGGCCAATCGGGCGTTGATGCTGGAGGGGCTGCCGAAAGCCGGGTTCAGCAAGATCGCGCCGCCGGATGGGGCGTTTTACGTCTATGCCGATGTGTCTGACCTGACCAATGACAGCCGGGCTTTTGCCGCCGAGATTCTTGAGCGGGCAGGGGTGGCTGTTACCCCGGGGCTCGATTTTGACCCGGTGCGCGGGCATGAAACCCTGCGCTTTTCCTATGCCCGCAGCACCGCGGATATCGAGGAAGGGCTGGCGCGGCTGACGGCGTTTATGGCGGCGCGGGGCTAGGCGCGGGATCGCGTGAATGTGCACTGGCAAAACCTGCGGCGCTCCGGCATGATCGCGGGCAAAACGAGGTGAGGCTGTGCAGCGATTTTTTGTGATATTCGGGCTGATCTGGCTGGCGCTGGCGCCGATGGCGCGGGCGCAGCAGGAACTGACCGCGCTGGCGCATCTGTCCGGCGACGGGGTGCAGATCAGCAAGCGGCTGAACGGCTTTGAAGTGGCAATTTCCATCAGCCAGCCGGTGCCCTGGCGGGTGTTCACCCTGGATAATCCCCGCCGTCTGGTGCTGGATTTCTCCGAGTTGGATTGGACGGGGGCGGACGCTGAGGCGTTGGCGGGTGCTGTCAGCCGCGTCTCGGATATTGCCATGGGCACCTATCGCCCCGGCTGGTCGCGCATGGTGCTAGAGCTGGGCGGCCCGATGAAGGTGGCGCGTTCGGAAATGGCCGTGACAGATGAGGGGGCCGAGGTGGTGATCGCGCTGAGCGACAGCGATCAAGACAGTTTCGATGCCCATGTTGGTGCGCCGGAAAGCGCGCTGTTTCGCGAATCTCAGATGGCCGCGCCGGTTACCACAGCCCCGCGTGATAGCGGGCGGCTGATGGTGGTGCTCGATCCCGGCCATGGCGGCATTGACCCCGGTGCCGAACGCGACGGGGCGCGGGAGAAGGATATCACCCTCGCCTTTGCCCGACAGTTGAAAGAGGTTTTGCTGCGCGCGGGCAATATCGACGTGGTCCTGACCCGCAATGACGATGAATTCGTGCCGCTGGAAACCCGTGTGACCCTTGCGCGCCGGGCGGAGGCGGATGTGTTTCTGTCGATCCATGCGGATGCACTTGCGCAGGGGCGGGCGCATGGGGCGACGATCTATACACTTTCGGAGGATGCCAGCGATGCGGCTTCGGAAAAGCTGGCCGAACGCCATGACCGTGCCGATCTGCTGGCCGGTGTGGATCTGTCGCAAACCGATGACGCGGTCGCCAAGGTGCTGATGGATCTGGCCCGCACCGAAACCGCGCCGCGCAGCGATGCGCTGGCCGATGCGCTGGTGGAAGGGCTCTATTCCGCTACCCAATCGACCTATAAGACCCCGAAAATGCAGGCGGCCTTTTCGGTGCTGAAGGCGCCGGATATTCCCTCGGCGCTGGTCGAGCTGGGTTTTTTGTCGTCAGAACGCGACCGGGAGAAAATGCTCGATCCCGATTGGCGGCAGGCCGCAGCAGAAGGCATCCGCGATGCGCTGCTCTATTGGGCGGTGCAGGATCAGGCGATGGCGCAGAGGCTCAGGAAATAGGGAGAGCGTGGGGCTGGGAAGGTCGACTGTATCCGCCCGAATAGCGCTGTAACTGCCCCTTCAACGCCGTTGGCGAGAATGCGCGAAGAGCTATTCCTTGAGGGCTGCGACCGGACCGCGGGG
>JARRIY010000058.1:0-22494 GCA_037379985.1 Maritimibacter sp. | reverse complement strand
CCTGGCTTCCTTTCCTACGCTCGGCCTGCAACCGGTATTCTGGCTGCGTGATCTGTGTCCCCGCTGCCTGCGACTCTGAAAGACGTGTCGGCACTGATTAAAACTTAAAGAAAATCAAACAGTTTGTCATGTATTCTGCGCCTGGTGGCTGGCAAGGCGAAGCGGCTGGCCTGTCGGCCATGAAATGCGGGGCGATCAGCAGGCGGTGATGCTGGAAAAAACCCTGATTTTATGGTAGGAAAGCGCTGTTGTTTCGCTGGGCGCAGGGGGCAACAAAGGTACGTTCTGTGGAAAAACGAGTTCTCTTTTCTGCGATACTTGCTGGGGCGCTGATCTCCATCCCTCAAACTGTGTCAGCCGTTCCGATCCAAACGACGATCAATGGCCAAGTTGTTCATTTCAATACCGATGACCTGAACAGTATTCTCTTGCTGATTCAGCAGGGGATTAATCCCAATGCCATCGTCTCTACGGTTGCGCAGATTGATCTGCCAAAAAGGCTGGCGATACCTATGTCGCGTTTGCTGAAGCAACGGCGCGGGCTGGTGGTGGTCTTCCGGATCAGGCCGCAGATGCCGCCGCCCGGGCCCGCGAGCGTTTGCAGCAACTTATTGAGCACCAGATCATCAATCAGAATGCTGAGGCAACTTTGCAGGATCTGCCGGTGTTGGCCAGCCCGACCTGATCCGGTCGCTTATCAGAATTTGAAAATGGCCTGTCATCTGCGACAGGCCATTTTTCATTGTGCCGGAGCTGACGGCATTAGCCGCATTCCGGGATGCCGAGCCGGATCAGCTCAGCGCCGCTGACGGCATAGGTGCCATTAATCCGATACCGGGCCTTGGTCATGAACCAGTTCTTGATCGGCTCCGGGTAATAGCGGGCCATCATCTTGGAAAAGGTATCGAACTGGGTCTGCGGAAACGGCGTGCCGCTTTTCGACGGGCCGTGAAACCGCAGGGTTGCCGAGCGGGTCACGCAGACATTCCCGGCGCCCAGATAGAGCGTACAGGCTGACCGGCAATCCCCGGTGATCGCCACCGGCGTTCGCTTTGCCCGTATCCCGTCGATACGATCCATGTAACTGGCAATATAGCCGCCGTAATCATCGGCGACATTGATGACCCCCATTGATGCAGGCGCAAAAGACGCCCGCCCGACATTCTGCGCCTGTGCAGATGTCGCGATTGCGGCGGTCAGCGCGATCATGGTAGCCACCCCTCTGGCTTTGATCGCGCGCTTGCGAAATGCAGCGTGCCGCGCATCTTCATGCGATTCACCCGGCACGCTATGTGGGCAAGCAGCCCACCCAGCTGCTGTTCTCATAGCAATATTTCCTGTGATGGTTTGTACCGGACTCTCTTCTGAGTTCACCGGACGTTCATAGGATGGCAGGCAGGCTTTAAGGCCGGGTTGATAAATTCCGCTTAATTCTACGTACCCTGCCCATGCGGGCCTGTCCCCGTTGAAGCCAAGCAGGTGCCGGGGGGGTGACGGGGCACGGATTTGCGCGTAAGGCTTTGGAAATGATCAGGCTTGATGCTCGCGATATGGAGATCCTGCGCGTTCTGGCGCGCGAGGGACGGATTTCGAAATCCACCCTGGCTGAGCGCATCGGATTGTCACCCACTCCCGCTTGGGAGCGGCTGAAAAAGCTCGAAAAAGCTGGGCTGATCTCCGGATACCGGGCCGAAATCAACCTGAAAAAGCTGGGGCCGACGGTGACGGTTTTTGTTGCTGCCGAGCTGGCCGACCACACGCAGGCTTCGTTTCAGACCTTCGAAGCCTCGCTGCAGGCGCATGAGGAAATCACCGCCTGTTGGGCGCTGGGCGGAGGGTTTGATTACCTGTTGCAGATCGTCACCCGCGACATCGACGCCTATCAGCGGCTGATCGACACCCTGCTTGACGCCCGCATCGGGATTGCGCGCTATTTTACCTATATCGTGACCAAGCAGGTGAAGGGGGGCGGGATGCCGCCGCTCGGGTTGTTTGCAGACCATTTGGACTAGCAGCGGCGCGATTTCAGGCTGAACCTCGGGCAATCCCCGGCATTTTGGTCTGGCTCTCTGCGGAAAATCGACAGGATGGCGGGGAAAGGAGCCCCCTCATGCGCGATTCTGCAATCCTGGCCCGAGCCGAGCTTGACGATATGCGGCTGCTACGCGGGTTTGCCTATATCGGCGGCAAATGGGTGGCGGGGGAAGATGGCGCGAGCTTTGCCGTCGGTGATCCGGCCAATGGCCAGCATCTGGGCGATGTGGCGGCGCTGACCGCTGCACAATCCGCCAGCGCTGTTGAGGCCGCGGAGGCCGCCTTTGCCCCTTGGGCGCATATGCTCCCGCAAGACCGCGCCACCATACTGCGCCGCTGGTTCGAGCTGATCATCGCGGCGAAAGAAGACCTTGCCCGGATCATGGTGCTGGAACAGGGCAAGCCGTTGAGCGAAGCGCGCGGCGAGATCGATTATGCCGCCTCCTTCATCGACTATTACGCCGAAGAGGCGAAACGCCCGAATATCGAAGGTGTCACCTCGCATCTGCCCGATGCCGAAATGGAGCTGTGGCTAGAGCCGGTGGGGGTGGTCGCGCTGATCACGCCATGGAATTTCCCCGCGGCCATGCTGACCCGCAAAGCCGGGGCGGCGCTGGCGGCAGGCTGCACCATTGTCGCCCATCCCAGCCATGAAACCCCGTTTTCCGCGCTGGCGCTGGCCGAGCTTGCCGAACGCGCCGGGATGCCGCCGGGGGTGTTCAACGTGGTCACGGGCGATGCTGCCACCGTGGTGAAACCCTGGACCGCTGACAGCCGCGTGCGGGCGCTGTCTTTCACTGGCTCAACCGAGGTGGGGCGGCTGCTCTATCGGCAATCGGCGGATACGGTGAAAAAGCTGGTGCTCGAGCTGGGCGGTCATGCCCCGGTGATCGTGTTCAAAGGGGCCGATATGGCCCGCGCCGTGGAGGAAGCGATCAAGGCGAAATTCGCCACTTCCGGGCAGGATTGCCTCGGGGCCAATCGCATCTATGTGGAGCGCCCGATCTATGCCGAGTTCTGCGCTCGGTTTACCGAGGCGACACAGGCGCTCAGCCTTGGTGTGGGCATGGATGACCCCGATATCGGCCCGCTGATGAACGAAGCCGCCGTAGCAAAACAGGAAGCGCTGGTGGCCGATGCGCTGGCGAAAGGCGCGCGGCTGGCCTGCGGAGGCAGGCGCGATGCGCTGGGGCCGCTTTTCTATCAGCCCACGGTGCTGACCGATGTGCCCGAAGAGGCTGCGATCATGCGCGAAGAGGTGTTTGGCCCGGTCGCCCCAATCACACCCTTCGATACGGAGGACGAGGTGATCGCCCGCGCCAATGATACCGAATACGGCCTTGTCGCCTATCTGCATTCCGACGATCCGCGCCGCATCTACCGGCTTAGCCGGGCGCTGCAATACGGCATGGTCGCGGTGAACCGCACCAAAGTCACCGGCGCGCCGATCCCCTTTGGCGGGGTGAAACAATCCGGCCTCGGCCGCGAAGGCGCGCGGATGGGGATGCAGGAATTCATGGATGTCAAATATGTCTGCCGCGATTGGGCATGACAGAATAAGAAGGAAAACCAATGCTTACAAATGATCAGCTCGCGCAATGGGATCGCGAAAACTTCTTTCACCCCTCGACCCATCTGGCCCAGCATGCCCGCGGTGAAACGCCGACCCGGGTGATCAAAACCGCGCATGATGCGACGATCATCGACCGCGATGGCAACGAGCTGCTGGATGGGTTTGCCGGGCTTTACTGCGTGAATGTCGGCTATGGCCGTCAGCAGATTGCCGAGGCGATTGCCGATCAGGCACGCGAGCTGGCCTATTACCACGCCTATGTCGGGCACGGCACCGAAGCCTCGATCACGCTTGCCAAAATGGTGCTGGATCGCGCGCCGGAGGGGATGTCGAAAGTGTTTTTCGGCCAGTCCGGCTCGGATGCCAATGAAACCAACATCAAGCTGATCTGGTATTACAACAATATCCTCGGGCGGCCCGAGAAGAAGAAAATCATCTCGCGCTGGCGCGGCTATCACGGTTCGGGGCTGATGACCGGCTCGCTGACCGGGCTGGAGCTGTTTCACAAGAAATTCGATCTGCCGCTGACGCAGGTGATCCATACCGAGGCGCCCTATTACTACCGCCGTCCCGATCTGGATATGTCGGAAGAGGCGTTTGTGGCCCATTGCGTGGCCGAGCTGGAAGCGCTGATCGAGCGCGAAGGGGCCGATACCATCGCCGCCTTTATCGGCGAGCCGGTTCTGGGTACCGGGGGCATCGTGCCGCCGCCCGCCGGCTATTGGCCCGCCATTCAGGCGGTGCTTAACAAGCATGACATTCTCTTGGTCGCCGATGAGGTGGTGACGGGTTTTGGTCGCCTCGGTTCGATGTTCGGCTCAGATCATTACGGCATCAAGCCCGACCTGATCACCATCGCCAAGGGCCTCACCTCGGCCTATGCGCCGCTGTCTGGCTCGATTGTCGGCGATAAGATGTGGAAAGTGCTGGAACAGGGCACTGATGAATTTGGTGCGATTGGCCACGGCTGGACCTATTCGGCCCACCCGATTGGCGCGGCGGCCGGGGTGGCCAACCTGAAGCTGCTTGATGAGCTGGATCTGGTGGCCAATGCGGGCAAGGTGGGTGGCTACCTGAATGCGGCGATGCGCGATGCGCTGGGCGATCACCCGCATGTGGGCGAGGTGCGCGGCGAAGGCATGATGTGCGCGGTCGAGTTCGTGAAGGATCGGGATAGCCGCACCTTCTTCGATGCTGCCGATAAGGTGGGCTATGGGCTGGCCGGCTCGCTGGCCGCGCAAGGCGTGATCGGTCGTGCCATGCCGCAGGGCGATATCCTCGGTTTTGCCCCGCCCTTCTGCCTGACCGAAGCCGAAGCCGACCGCATCGTCGGCGCCACGGTGAAAGCGGTGGATGAGGTTCTGGGCTAAGCCCCCTTCGCAAATCCTCCCCCCCAACAGCGTTTTGGGGGGAGGGCCACGCTGGGGTGATCATGGTGCGGAGCAGGGCGTGCGCCCGACCGCGTGAGGTCCAAAGCGCCTCAGTGAAAATCCCGGCTCGGAAACAGCCGTTTGGCCTGTTCGCGGGGGTGGCGGGCGCGGGGCGGCATCCGGGGCGGGCGCGGCGCGTCATCGGCTTGCGGCTGGGTGATGCCCAGAACCTCATCCATCGGGTGGCCCAGATCGGTGAGGCGATGCGACAGGTCTTCGATCTCCTGCGCGATCAGATGCACCACGATGCCTTCGCGTTGCAGATAGCCGGTTACACGCAAGAGCCGCCCGCCCATCACCACGCGGCGGAAGCGCTCATAGACCTTCGGCCAGACCACCACGTTGCTCACCCCGGTTTCATCCTCCAGCGTCAGAAAGATCACCCCCGAGGCGGTGCCGGGGCGCTGGCGGGTGATGACTAGCCCGCAAACAGATGTGCGTTGCAGCGGGGCTTGGGCCAATTCGGCATGGGGGGTCAGGCCAGGGATGCTCGGGCGCAACAGCTCCATCGGATGGGCGCGCAGGCTCAGGCGCATGGCGATGTAATCCTCCACCACCTCTTCGCCCAGATGCATCGTGGGCAGATGCACCTCGGGCTCTTGCAGCCCTTCGCCATCCAGCGGGTTGGAAAACAGGGGCAGCGGCTTTGGCGCCCGGATCGCCCGCACCTGCCACAGCGCATCGCGCCGGGTCAGCCCCATCGCGGCAAAGGCATCGGCCTCGGCCAGCCGTTCCAGCACCCCCGGCGCCAGCCCGGCCCGCAGCCACAGGCTTTCGGGATCGGGATAGCCATTGCCGCGCGCCGCCACGATCCAGCCCGCATCCTCTTCGCGAAAGCCCTTGATCTGGCGAAAGCCGAGCCGCAGCGCCAGCGATCCATCGGCGCGGCGTTCCAGCCGGTTATCCCAGTCGCTTTGGTTCACGCAGATCGGGCGGATCTCGACCTGATGCTCGCGGGCATCGCGCACAATCTGGGCCGGGGCGTAAAACCCCATCGGCTGGGCGTTCAGCAGCGCGCAGGCAAACACCGCCGGGTGATGCCGCTTCAGCCAGGCCGAGATGTAAGACAGCATCGCAAAGGCCGCCGCGTGGCTTTCTGGAAAGCCGTAATCGGCAAAGCCCTCGATCTGCGAGAAACAGCGCTGGGCAAAATCGGGATCATAGCCATTGGCGAGCATCCCGGCGATGAATTTGTCGCGGAAGGTGCCGATGGTGCCCATCCGCCGGAACGAGGCGAGCGAGCGGCGCAGCCTGTCGGCCTCTTCGGGGGTAAAGCCCGCCGCCACCACGGCGATTTGCATGGCTTGTTCCTGAAACAGCGGCACGCCAAGGGTTTTGCCCAGCACGCCCTCCAGCTCTTTCGACGGAAAGCTCACCGCCTCCAGCCCTTGCCGCCGTTTAATATAGGGCTGCACCATGCCGCCTTGGATCGGGCCGGGGCGCACGATGGCGACCTCGATCACCAGATCGTAAAAGGTCTTGGGCTTCATCCGGGGCAGGAAATTGAGCTGCGCGCGGCTTTCCACCTGAAACACCCCGATAGCATCGGCCTTTTGCAGCATCTGATAGGTGGGTGCGTCTTCCTGCGGCACCGAGGCGAGGCTGGGCCGGTGCCCCTCATGCGCTTCCAAAAGGTCAAACGCCTTGCGGATACAGGTCAGCATTCCGAGGCTCAGCACATCGACCTTGAGAATACCCAAAGCGTCGATGTCGTCTTTGTCCCATTCGATCACCGTGCGGTCTTCCATCGCCGCGTTCTCGATCGGGCAAAGCGCATCAAGCCGCCCTTTGGTGATGATGAACCCGCCCACATGCTGGCTCAGATGGCGCGGAAAGCCGATGATCTCGCCAATCAGCGCGATAGTTTGGGCCAGCCGCCGGTCACTCGGGTCGAGCCCCAGCTCGCGCATCCGCTCGGGATTGGCCCCGCCATTCGACATGCCCCAGATCTGACCCGACAGGCCCGCCGTCACGTCCTGAGAGAGGCCCATCACCTTGCCCACTTCGCGGATCGCAGCGCGCGAGCGGAAATGGATCACCGTGGCGCAAAGCCCGGCGCGGTGGCGGCCATAGCGGCTATAGATCCACTGGATCACCTCTTCGCGGCGCTCATGCTCGAAATCCACGTCGATATCCGGCGGCTCGCCCCGGTATTTCGACATGAAACGCTCAAACACCATGCTGATCTGATCAGGGCTGACATCGGTGATCGCCAGCGCCCAGCAGATGATCGAATTGGCCGCAGAGCCGCGCCCCTGACAAAGGATCTTCTGCGAGCGGGCGAATTGCACAATGTCATGCACGGTGAGAAAATAGGCGGCAAAGCCCAGATCGCCCACCAGATTTAGTTCCTTGTCGAGCAGCGCCTGATAGCGCTCGGGAATGCCGCCCGGGCAGCGCGCCGCCAGCCCTGCTTGCGTCAGCCGTTCCAGCCGGTCCTGCGGCAATTCGCCATTGGCAATCTCGTCGGGATATTCATAGCTCAGCTCGCCCAGATCAAAGCTGCACCGCGCGGCGATTTCCAGCGTGCGCCGCACCGCCGCCGGATGGTTGCGAAACAGCCGCGCCATATCGCCCGCGCTTTTCAGCCGCCGCTCGCCATTGGGCAGGGCGCGGGTGCCGATGGCGTCGATGGTGATGCCCTCGCGCATGCAGGTCAGCACATCGGCAAGCTGGCGTCGGGCGGCCCGGTGCATCAGCACATCGCCAAGCGCCACCATCGGGGCCGAAGCGCGCAGGGCCAGCGCCGCGCAAGCGTCAAACCAGGCCTGATCCGAGCCGTCATAGCGCGGCGCGGCGCCCAGAAAGACCTTGCTGGGATAGCGCCGGCTCATCTGCTCAAGCGGAGTGCGGGCTTTGCTCAGGTCGGGCGGGGGCAAGGCGATCAGGATCATGCCGTCGCAGCCTTGCAGTAGGTCCTGCATGTTCAGCGCGCAATCGCCCTTATCCGCCCGCCGCTTGCCAAGGGTCAGCAGTTGCGACAACCGGTGATAGGCGGGCCGGTCGGTGGGCAGGGCCAGCCAGTGCACCGGGCTGTCGCGCAGAACCAGCCGCGCGCCCACGATCAGTTTCGGCAGGGGGGCGTCGGGGGCTTCGCGCCGCATCTCTTGCAGCGCCGACCAGCCCCGCACCACCCCGGCGAGCGAATTGCGGTCGGTGATGGCGATGGCGGAAAGCCCCAGCTCGGCGGCGCGCAAAACCAGCTCCTCCGGGTGCGATGCACCGGTGAGGAAGGTGAAGTTGCTGGTCACGCAAAGCTCAGCATAATCGCCTGCCTCGGGGGCTGATCCCAACAGATCTCGATTAAATGCCTCCACCGGGCGCAGCTCACGGTTTATCTCAATCATGGCAGCACCGCGAGGGTCTGCGGCCCCCGCGCCTCTGCGGTGGCACTAGCCCTCTTTCTTTGCCCGGTGGGAACCACCGGGCAGCACAGCGGACATGACAGAAGGCCGTCTCTTCCATGGGAGCCAAAGCGCGCATGTCTCATGCAAACTCCCCCTGTACATACCAGCCCGGATTTTGCGGGGTGTGAAACATCCAGAGCCGTCGGCCCTGCCGGGTCTCGACCTGCCAGTAATCGCGCAGGCCTGAGCGCCAGCTATCATCCTCCAGCCACCATTCCGGGGCGATGCGTTCCGGGCCGGTGGCGCGGGCGGTGGCCAGATGCATCCGCCGCCAGCGAAAATGCCCGGGCGGGCGATGGCCCGTGGCGGCGATGGCTTCGGGCGGAAACAGCCGCAGCGGGCGCGGGCGCAGGGCAACCCATGCCCCTTCCGGTTGGCTATAGGCGGCGGGGGCGATGGAGAAACTGCGCTCGGGAATATGGCTGTCGGCGGGCAGGAAGCGCTGGATATTCTCCAGCCCGATCCTTGTGCCGATGCGGGTGATCAGGTCCGCCAACTGGTCGCCATGCGCCGTGCCGCGATGGGCAATCGTGCCCAGTTGCTGCACCGGCAGCGGCTCCACCTGCGTGGCTTCCAGCCGAAGCTGATCAATGCCAAAGCCCGCCTCGACCCCAGCGACGCCGCGCTCAAACAGCGGCAGGATACGATGCGGATCGCGTAGCGGGGCGGCCAGACGCAGCTCGACCTGCTGACTGCCCTGATCGACCCGGCGCAGGGTAAGCTGCAGCACCCGCGCCCCCGCCTCCTGCGCTTTCAGCTTGGTGCAAAGCTGGTCGAGCAGCCGCGCCGTGCCCGCGATCACATCCGCTGTCAGGCCAATCGGCTCGGGCAGGGTCAGGCGCACACCGTAATGCACCGGCTCGGCCTCGGGCGAGATCTGTTCCGGTTGCTGCCCCAGTGCCTGATCCAGCCGCATCAGCACATCTGCGCCAAAGCGGCGGGCCAGCGGCGCGCGCGGGGTGGTGGCGAGATCGCCAATCGTGCGCAGGCCCAGCCGTTGCAGCCCCACCGCGATACGATCATCCAGCCGCAGCGCCGCCACCGGCAGCGCGGCAATGGCCTCAAGCCCCACACCCGGCGGCGCAATGCCCTCGCTATAATGCGCCAGCGCCCAGGCCGCGCCGCGCGTGTCACCCAGCCCCAGCCGCAGCATCAGCCCGGCGCGCGAGGCGCGCGCGCGCATATCGTCCAGCATCGCCGCCTCGCCGCCGAACAGATGCGCCGATCCGGTGATGTCGAGCACCAGCCCATCGGCGCCTTCAAACCCCACCCAGGGGCAATAGCGCGTGGCCCAGCGGCGCAGCACCGCCAGAAACTGCGCATCGCGCGCCGGGTTGGCCGGGTGGCTGATCAGGTCGGGGCAAAAGGCGCGGGCATCGGCAAAGCTCATTCCCTGCGACAGGCCCAGCGCCTCAGCCGCCGGATTGAGGCAATAGAGCCGCTCGGCATTGCTTTCCTTCAGGGTCAGTGCAAAGGGGCCGTCAATCGGGCGCAGCCGCAGAGCCCGGTCGCTCGCCAACCGGGGGAACCACATCGAGACGATGCGCCGAGTGCGTCCAACGAACATCCCAGGCTCCAAGTGTTCCTGATTTGTTCTTTCTAAGCTCCCAGCGCATCAGAGTCGAGTCTGCCCCCGTTTCATCGTAAACAGGCGCGGCGCGCCAGCGGGTCTCGGCGGCGTTCGATCCCATGCCTTCGGGAATGATGCAGAGCCCGGTTGCCTGCCCCGCCTTGGCGGCCAGTTGCAGCCGCCGCCCCGGGGTCAGCTCCACCGGCTGGCTCAGCTCCATCACCACCAGCGGCACGGCTCCATCGCGCAGCGCTTCTTCGGCTACAGCGAGCAGCTCGATCTGATTTTTCGCCTGTGCCACCAGCAGCCGGGCGGGATCGAAAAACGCGCTCAGCCCCACCGGCGCCAGCGTATCGCTCTGCCAGCTTTCTCGGACCCAGATCACCGGCCCCTGCAGCCCGGCCGCACAGATCGCCGCAAACCCCGTGGCCCCGGGGCCAAAGACCTCATGCGTGCGCCCTTTGCGCAGGGGGAAAGTATCATGCAAAACCGGTGCCATGGGCGCAGTTTACACCTCCAAAGTGATGAAAGGAACACGCTGCCGTGCCGTGTTCTGACGCAGGCTTCAATGCATCTTGAAAATGCGGGGGGTGAGGCTAAACAGAAGAAGAAATGGTATTGAGTAGTCTGGGCAGCGCGCAGGCAGGCAAAGCGGCATATGAAAAAAATCAATTTCCAAAAGACTATGATTACGGGCGCATATCATCATGGCATTTGATCCGGACAAAGCACTCGCACCCGGCATCCGCATCATCAAAAATGCGATCATCGTGCCCAATGGGCCGGGCAAGGCACCGGGCATCGCCCGGCCTGCGGGTGTCTATGACGCCGATGGGAATTATGTGCCTGAAGGGCAATGCTTTCGCGCGTCCGATCTTCCGACAACTGTTGAACCCGATACATTGCCAGAGGTGACGGACGGGAATTATCGCGGCGGTCTTTGGCTGTATGGCGGTCTTCTGTACCAGCATTTCGGGCATTTCCTGCTGGAAAGCACAGCCCGGCTCTGGGCGGCGGAACAGGTCGATGACTGGGTGAAGGGCGAGCTGTTTCTGTTGAAAGGCGATATTACACATGCCCAACGACCAATCCGGTTGATGGGGGATCTGCTGACCCTGTTTGGGGCGCATGGCAAACGGCGCAAAGGGGTGGTCGAACCAACCCGGGTAGAGCGCCTGCTGGTGGCCCCGCAGGGATTTGGCACGGGCGATATGATTGGCGGCTGCCCTGAATATCGCAGCTTCACCAAGCGCATTCTTGGCGAGGGAATTGCGGCCAAAGGGGCTGAGAAAATCTACATTTCCCGAACCCGGCTGTTTTCGAAGCGCGGGCGCTATTTCGGGGAAGACCGGATGGAGAAGCTGTTCGAGGCAGAAGGTTACCGCATCTATCACCCGCAGAATGAAAAAATCGAAGACCAGATCGCACAGTACAAGGCTGCGCGGATGATCGTATCTAGCGATTCATCTGCCCTGCACCTGGCAGCGTTCTTTGCGGAACCGGAGGATAAGATCGCAATTGTCCTGCGTCGCCCCGGAAGCACGATTGAGGATTATCTGACGCAATATCGGGCCTTTGCCGGTGTCGAACCAGACGTGCTAGATACGCTGGTCGGTGAAAATTATCAGCTTGAGGCGGAGAAACGGAAACAGATGAACGAGATCTATTCCGTATTGGATTTTCCTGAGCTGGGGCGGCAACTGGCCGAAGCGGGCTATATTGGAAATGCCTCGGCATGGACGGCACTGTCTGCTGGGGAGATTGAAGCTGAGCGCAAAGATCTCGCGACCCGGCTTGAGCAGGATATTCGGCTCATAGCCTGACTTGGCTCTGATATGAGAAAAACGCCACATCATTAGTCCTTGTGCCGTGACTGGGTGAAAGCTATCACTTCTGCAACATTCCTTTTTAATGTTGGGAAATATGAGCCTCGAACGCCGCCCTGTCGCCTCGCTTTGGATCGGTCCGAAGCTGCATTACCTCAACGGCTTCGTTTCTGTCCAACGTGTTTCGCTACAAGATGATCCAGAAAACCGGGGCGCTGTGGATTGATTGCGATGCGTTCTGCCATGCACCCTTCCCGGATGAATGGGATTATGTCTTTGCCGGGCACGGTATGCGCGGGGCGCTGAATTGCGGCGTGGTGGGCATTCCGCAAACCGGCGAGCTGATGGATCAGCTTCTGGACTATTACGACAACCTGCCCGACTATCCGGCCTGGTGGAACAAGAACCAGCGCAAGAAGATGGACCGGCTCGATCCGTCGATCCCGCTGGCTCAACGGATCTACAAGACCGAGCGCACCGCCTTCGGCCCGCAGGCCTTTACCCATTACGCCAAGGAAACCGGGCATTTCGACAAGGCGATGACGCCCGATGTGCTCTATCCGGTGCCGTTCCAGCTAAATGACATTTTCTACGATCCCTATGGGCGCGTCGAAGGCTGGTTTACCGACAAGACCGTGAGCGTGCATCTTTACACCAACGGCACCAAGCCCTGGTGGCGTAAGAACGCGCCGCTGGAAAACTCCTATGCAGACAGGATGTGCAAGGAAGTTGGGATCGACCCGAGCGCAGCCTTGGAATAATCCGCCGGATCCTGGCACTGCTGATAAGTATCAGGGAAAGGGCTGACAGATGCCGATTTTTACCCGCGGCGAGGAACGTGTCTATTTCGCGCATATCCCAAAAACAGCGGGGAGCGCGATCTATGTTCTGTTTCTGCGCAATGGCTGGTCGCTCTCGAATGTCGAAACCGGTCTGGGGCCGCGCCGGATCGGGCGGCGGCTATATGATGAGTTCGGCGTCAAGGATATTCCCATTGAGGGGGAGCGGGGCGATTTTCAGGACTCGTTGCAGCATGCCCCCGCCGATGTCTGGCATCGCTGGGGTCCATTTACCAGCAGCTTTGCCGTGGTGCGCAATCCGCTGACGCGGTTTGATTCCGCGATGAAATATCAGTATTCCCTGCATAAACGCGACAAAACACTGTTCGAATATCGCGATGCGCAGATCCGACGGATCAAGAAAAAGACACCCGATGCGGTCAATACGATCAATGTGCATTTCCGACCGCAGGTGGATTTTGTGTTGCCTGAGACGCGCCTGTTTCATTTCGAGGCTCCTTTTGCAGCTCGCTTGGCTGAAGCCTATGGCATGGAGGTGTCGGAGATTGACAAGATCAATGCCGCACCAAAGAAATTGGACAGTGTGCTGTCTGCGGATGTCGAAGACTGGATTCGGCACTACTATGCCGAGGATTTTTCCCGCTTCGGCTATGAGACATGAGCAAAGCATCGCTGCAACGCGGGGGCGATAAGGAATGAGTGAGGCTGTGCAGAAGCTGAAGCACAAAAGCCCGCATGGCACCGTGATGGCGGTGTCGATGATGAAGGACGAGGCGCCCTATCTGCTGGAGTGGTTCGCCCATCATATGGCGATCGGGTTTACCGATATTCTGGTCTATACCAATGATTGCTCGGATGGCACGGTCGAGATGCTCGAGCGGCTGGAAGAGCTGGGGCTGGGCTATCACCGTCCGAATGTCATTCCCGAAGGGGTGAAGCCGCAGCCTTCGGCGCTGAACCATGCCGAGAATGAGCCGCTGGTGGCGGCGGCCGATTGGCTTTTGGTGTTCGATGCCGACGAATTTCTCTGCATCAACCATCCGTCGGGTTCGCTGGATGGAATGCTGGACGATGCGGTGGCGCTGGATGCCAATGGTATTGTCATCACCTGGCGCATTTACGGCTCCGGCTATGTGACCGAGTGGTCGCGCGATCCGGTGACCGAGCAATATCTCTATGCCGCGCCGCCGCAATGGCGCATGGGTTGGGGGGTGAAGACCCTGTTTAAATATGACCCGGAATATTGGCGTCTTGGCATTCACCGCCCGAAAATCCGCAAAAAGCATATGGATGACGGGTTTCCGGATACCGTGCATTGGCTCAATGGCTCCGGCCGTCCGATGGAAGACTATTTCAAATTCCGCGGCTGGCGCTCGATCCGGCGCACCATTGGCTATGACTGGGCGCAGCTCAATCACTATGCGATCAAATCGGTCGATGCCTATGCGATCCGCAAGTTCCGCGGCAATGTGAACAACAAGAAAGACAAGTATAACGCCGATTACTGGTCGCTTCAGGACCGCAACGAGGTGCGCGATGAAAGCGCGCTGAACCATGCGGCAAAGCGGCAGGAGATCATGGGTGAGCTGCTGAAGGATCCGGTGCTTGGCCCGCTGCATGAGGCGGCGAATGCCAAGGTCGAAGCGCGACTGGCGGAATACAAACAGACTGAAGCCTATGAAGAGCTGAAATCGGGGCTGATCGAGGCGGGGAAAGTGCCGATCACCCAGGTGACGGCGAAACCGCCACAGGCGCGCGACCCGGAAAAGATTGCCGCGCTGATGTCGGATGTGGAAAAGCGCGCCAATGCCAAGCCAAAGAGCGAGCGGCGCTCAAAACCCGCGCCGGAATTTGGCGAGCCGGGGGGCAGCCCCTATTACCCTGGCCCGATTGATCTGAGCGCCGAGATCCCGGTGCAGATTGTCGATAACCGGGGGCTGCGTGTGCCTGCGGACATCCGGCTCTTTACCCCTGAAACGCTCGACGCGCTGCTGGCGGGCAAATTCGAACGCCGCCCCTCGCGCTATATTATCAGCCAGACCGAGGGCTGCACAAAGTTGCTGGACGTGACCGAAGGGGTGGGGATTGTCGGGATGATCGCCGCCCAAGCACATCCGGGGCTGCATGTGGTGATCCAACAGGAGCGCGACGATCTGCTGGCGATGGCGCGCACTATTGCCGGGATGAACGAGCTGACCGACCGTGTGCGCTATGCCCGTGGGCCGCTGGTGCTGCCAGGCGACACACCCGAGACCGGCGCGCAGGGGCTGGCGAAATGTCTGGCAGAATTTCAGCCGGATGTGCTGCGCATCACCACCGATGCGCTTGACCCGGCGCTGGTCGGCGCGGCGCAACTGGCCGGTCTGCGCCGGGTGCTGCTGATCCATGATGGCGACAGCGCGGCGCTGGCGGTGTGGGACAAGCTGCTGACCGCGCAGGGCTTTGGCAAAGAAGATGACGGCGAAAGTCACGGAACAGCGGTATACCGCAGGCAGTGACGCCATGGCGCTGGCATCCGGCAGTGCAGATTTGGAGATGACGAGCAAATGATGAATGGTGAAACGGTCCTGATTGTCGCCACGATGAAAAATGAGGGCCCCTACATTCTTGAATGGGTGGCGCATCATCTTTCGATCGGGGTCGATCACATCCTGGTTTTCACCAATGATTGTGATGATCTCACCGACCGTATCCTCGACCGGCTGGAGCAGATCGCGCCAGTATACCATCGTCCCAATCCAAAAGCACTTTTGCGTGGGGATAAGGGGAACTGGCACGTAATGGCTCTGCGCTACGCGCGCATGTTCAATGTCCATAAAGATGCTGGCTGGATCTACTACACCGATGCCGACGAGCTTCTTCAGATCAAAACCGGTAAGGGAATGCTGGAGGATTTCTACGCCGCTGCTCGGGATAAGGCCGGGGATTTTCAGGCGGTCTCCTTCACCTCGATCCCGTTTTCCAGCGCCGGCTTGCTCGCGCTCGAAGACCGGCCGATGATCGAGCAGTTCACTCAGACCACCCGGCCCTATGCCCAACTGCGGGCTGAGGGGAAAGAAGTGAAAACGGCGGTGAAAAGCATCTATCGCAATGATGTCGCTTTTGATCTGCGCCGCAACCACCGGCCACGCATGCAAGGGTTCAGCGCGGCCGGTCATGTCTGGGTGGATGGAAGTGGGCAGGTGTTGCCAGCTGAGTTTACGGATGGCTCGGCCAAGGTGATTGACTCGGTTTCGACGACCGAATTTGCACAGGTGAACCATTACGCGGTGAAATCGGCTGAGGCATTTCTGGTAAAACTCGACCGGGGCGACGCGATGGGGCTGGATCGGCTCGATAGTAACCGGCGGTATTGGGAGAAGTACAACACGTCCGGAGACGAAGACGCCCGCTTCGTCAAGATGCGCCCGGCGACGCGCAAGCTCTATGATGAGCTTTGTGCTGATCCGATCCTTGCCGAATTGCACGAGCAGTCTTTAGCCATACATAAGGCAAAGGCGGAGCGGCTGCAAAACGATCCGGATTGGGCGGAAATGTCCCATCGTATTGGTTTCACATAGAAAAACAGAATTCGCAATGACTGCAGATGCCCTGTTCGAACGCCTGGAATTGCCCCCGTCCGAAAGCATTGCTGATCGGGTTGTCACATTACAAGATGCGGTTCTTGTTCCAGCGAAAAGGTCGCGTAGCTGGAGAATAAATGCTGGCCTCTATCGTTCGGATGGCACGCCGGAACCGCTGGCGCAGGGGTGGCATTATCCAAGTAACGCGGCGACGAAATTCCCGGAATTCCCAGCTTCTCCCTTTCCTGAACGCCCAGGGCGTTTTCTTTTTTTGGGGCATTATCTACCCCAATTCGGGCATTTCTTGCTGGAGACAACGGCGCGTCTTTGGCACCTTCATCATTCACCCGACGCATATGATGGGCTGGTTCTTCTGCATGGTCCGCGAGTGGATCGGGAAAAGATGACAGGTGATATCCAGCGGTTCATGCATCTGTGCGGTTGGGAGATGCCGCCGCTATTAGACCTCAGAGAGCCGACCCGCCTTGCTGAGGTTGTGGTGCCAATGCAAGCTTGCGGGGCGCTCGATCTTATGATTGCCGCACCGGAATACCGGACGATGATTCATGAGCGTTTTGCGCGCGATGTTTCGCCGGAAGGTCCTGAAAAGATATACATATCCCGGACTGGTTTCCTCGACTCCCATGGTAGTCTCGTCGAAGAAGAGAAGCTTGAACGCTTACTTCAGGCTGAAGGCTATGTGCCGTTTCACCCGCAAGATCACAGCATCGAGGTGCAGGTCGCGACCTATAAGGCCGCGAAAGAAATTGCTGCGGTCGATGGGTCCCCACTGCATCTGCTTGCGATGGTTCTGCGTCCGCATCAGCGCGTCGTGATCTTTCAGCGTCGCCCGGCGCCTGAGGTTTTTCTGCAAGCGCACCAGCTTGAAATCTTTAGCGACGGCGCGTTTGTGAAGATTGTCAAAGCGCGTGAAAAGGGGTGGTCACCCGCC
The DNA here is from genome assembly GCA_037379985.1 of Maritimibacter sp. Taxonomy (GTDB): domain Bacteria; phylum Pseudomonadota; class Alphaproteobacteria; order Rhodobacterales; family Rhodobacteraceae; genus Sinisalibacter. The sequence continues at coordinate 5,339 of JARRIY010000058.1, read as the reverse complement.
GGAATTCGCCGGGCTGCGCTGTCGGTGTTTGGCATGCTGGACTTCCCCGAAGCGGCCGAGACGCTTATGCAGGACGGGTTTATTTCCAGCGCAGAGGCCTGGACGGAAACCGACCGCGATGTTCAGCGCGAGCAGTTGCGTGCCATAGGCAAAGCGCTTGGGGCGGACATGTATGAGGTCGCAAGTCCGCGTGAAAATCTGAGCGAGCTACCCTTGCGCAGCCATCCCGGGCGCATCCGGCTCTATCCGAACAAGCGCTGGAAGAAGCGGTTGGCTGAAAAGAATGGGGCGTAGACCTTAGGTCTACGCCACCTCCACCTGCGTCCACACATCCCCCCCTTCCGGGAAATCGCGGATGATCAGGCAGGAGGTCCCGTGCCAGAGCATGATCCCGCCGTCATCAAGGCGCTGCTCTTTAGGACGCGCGGGCCAGGCGCCGAGGTCATAGATCTGCGCGATGTCCCAGCCGGTCAGGTCAACCGCCGCACCGTAGCTCAGCTCAAACCGTTTGGCGCCGGGTTTGGTGGTGATCCGGTTCGGGCCCGGTCCGATCAGCAGCCGGTGATCGCCAGCCTCCAGGGTGATCCGGTTGCGCCCTGGGCCGGTATGGATTTCCGACGCGCCTTCGCCATCATGGATGATGTCATTGCCCGGCCCGGCGATGATCAGGTTCTTGCCTTCGCCGCCATAGATGATGTCGTCGCCTTCGCCGCCATCCAGCACGTCATTGCCCTTGCCGCCGATCAGCACGTCATTGCCCGAGCCGCCATAGAAGAAATGCCGTTCCTTCTTGCGCTTGCCGGTGGCTTTCAGCACGTCATCGCCTTCGCCGCCATAAAAGGTCGCGCCGCCATATTTCGGGCCGATCATCTCGTCATCGCCATTCGAGCCGATCACATGCACCGCCACGCGCTCTGAGGTTTCAAACTTGAACGGGCTGTCGGGGTGACCGACGACGTGGATCACCTTGCCGACGCGCTCGTCAGTGCGCTCTTCGCGTGCCACCACCGTGGCGACGCGCAGCTCTTCGATGTTGGCGGGCATGTGCAGGGTGTAGTCATCCGGGCCGCCCATATACCACAGCACATCATGGCCGCCTTCGGCATCTTCCTGAATCTGTTCGGCATCCGTGCCATAGGCCCAGTAATGGTTGTCGCCCGCGCCGCCGGACAGCACCACGGAGCCATCCACCGCCATCATCGCGTTGACCCCATCCGCCGGGTTTTCATGCCCGCGCAGATCCACGCCCAGCTCCAGCGCGCCATCGACCAGAAGCTTGCGCAGCACCTCCATCGGCGCGGTTGCAGTCAGGTTTTCCGTCTCGCCCGGGTCGTTCAGGATGTCGTAAACATGCTCTTCGCCATTCGGATAGCGGAAATAGCGCAGATGCGAGAGCTCGGGATCGGTTGGCCGCACAGAGAGCGTACCAAAGACCGAAGTGATGGGCGATTTGCTGCGGTCATAGTCCCCGAAACTGTCGTCGATCAGCGGCAGCAGGCTTTGGCCTGAGGTCGAGTCAGGTCGGCGCGGCAACCCGGCCAGATCCATGATGGTTGAGGGCAGGTTGTGCAGGGTGGTGGGCAGTGGCTCTACCCGGCCTTGCTGCATCCGCGGCGACCAGATGCCCAAGGGCACATGCGCGGCACTGTCCCACTGGCTCATCTTGTGGAAACTGTCATGGTTGCCGAGGTTGAAGCCATTATCCGACAAGAACACCACCGTGGTGTTCTCCCCCAGCGGCGAGGCGGCGAGCGCATCCAGAAAACGACCGATCTCGTAATCCACATGCGAACAGGCGGCGAAATAGGCGCGCACCACCTGCCGCCAGCCCTCATCGCCTGCCTTTTCCGGTGTCCAGTTGCCATTGGCGATATAGGCGGCCTCATAAACCGCAAAGCCCGGCTGCGGCCCAAAGAAATCCTCAGGCGCGGCGATTGAGGGCCATTTGATCTTGGCCGGGTCATACATCTGATAGAAACGATCCGGACATTGCAGATTGAAATGGGGATGTTTGAATCCAAGCTGGATCAGGTGTCGCCGCTTGGGATCGGCACGTTGCACATGATCAATCGCGTTCTGCGCCACCCAGTAATCGTAAAACCGATTATCCTGCGAGCCGTCATCATCGGGATGGTTGATCCCGGCAATCCCCGGCCCCTTGCCGCCCAGATATTCTTTGACCTTGGTCCGCCGTCCGCGATCCTTGGCCTCCGGCTCTTCATGAAACAGCACCCGGCGGTATTCCTCCGACATCGGGGTGTAATGACCGTCGACCTTACCGGTGGTGAAATTGTAAAATCCGGCGCGGCGCAGATCATAGGCCCAGGCGCGCTCCGGCGGCATCACCTCGCGCCAGATCCGGTTCAGATCGACCAGCCCGGTGCGGTAGGGCGACAGCCCGGTGGCGACCTCGGCCCGGCACGGCGCACAAAGCGGCACGGTGGCATAGGTGTTGGAAAAGCGCACGCCCTGGTTCAGCAGCCGGTCGATATTCGGCGTCTGGATCGTCACCCCGAAGGTCTCGCGCCAGGTGAAAATGTCGATCATGTCATCCACCCAGATCAGGCAGATATTGTCGTCTTTGGTGCTCTCGCGAGTGAAGGACATGCTATCGCTCCCAGAGGCAGAAATGATCGAAGGCCGCGCACATTTCGCCGCCGGCTTCGGTGGTTTCTGCCAGAATATCGCGCCCGGGCCAGATGAACAGATCGCGGATCCGCCCCGCGCCCAGCGTCTTTTTCAGCCCCGGCCGGTGGCTGCGGCAGCCCAGCAGCAGCGCGCCATCATTCGGCAGATCATCAGGGGCAGGGGCGCTGAGCACCTCGCCCCCCAGCGCTGCCAGCTTTATCTCGCCTGCGGTGGAGGAAATCAGGGTGACCTGCCAACCTTCGCCACATTCCGGCCCGGTCACAATCGCCGTGCCATCATTGTCGCGCAGCTCAATCCGGCGCTCGGGCGTTTCCTGCAGATAGAGGTAGTTGCCACCCCCTTCGCCGCGCAGGCTGAGCAAAGCCCGGGCAGGCTTTTTGCCGCTGGCCCAGATCAGCGCCGCCGACCAGCTATTCGGCTCTGGCATGGTGTCCGACCAGCCATAGCCGCCATTGACGCCAGTTTGCAGACATAGCGCCTGCGCGCCTTCATGGGGTGAAAATGCAGACAGTCCCGGCTTGTCCGCCACCGGATAGGCGCTGGAATTGCCAACCCGCGCAGGCCAGGGCGTAGCCCCGTCTTCGGCGCAGAACCATTGCCCGCCGGACGCCTCCAACGCCATGCGCAGCCGGGTGCTGGCATGGTCGGTCAGGGCCATCTCGGGCAGGGCGAAGGCAACGCGGCGCATCGACTAGCGCAGCTCAAGACTGCCGGGCAGGGCCCAACGATGCAGCGTGCTGCCATCCGGCGCCGGGGCCTGCCAGTGATCGCGCAAGGCGCCGCAGGCGGGCGGGAAATTCTCGACCGATTGCACCCGGGCCGGGCCGCCAATGGCATAATCCAGCCGCAAGCTGTCGGCTCCGGCGCTGGCAGTCAGCACGCCATTTGTGCGGATCAGCACCGCGCCGGGATCGTCGCTGGCGATCTCGACCGAGGCAATCCCGGCTTCCGTTCCCGCCAAAGCAAACCCCGCCGCCGAGCCTGCGCCAAAGGGATCGGCTGGATCGAGCACCAGCCCGTCATCGGATTTGAAGGTGGCGCGGATCACATCGCCATCGCGCTCAGCCAAATACAGCAGCGGACAGGTCCAGCTTTCGCGGGCCAGATCGGCCTCCAGCGCATAGGCTTCCATCTCGGCCCGGTTCAGCGCCGCCGCCTGTGTCGGCTGGCCCAGATCGTCCTGGGCAAACATATAGCCCGGGGCGGCCACGATCAGATGATGCGCGCCGGGGCGCAGGATAAGCTGATACTGGCCTTCCAGCGCCGGGCGGTTGGCGTCGGCCTCGTGTTGCCACCAGGCGCCGCTATCGGTGACCGTGAGGAAGCGGATCTTGCCCAGATCGGCCACCGGCACTTTTGCGGAGATAGCATCGAGCTGCGCCAGTGCTGCGCGGTGAAAGTCGCTGATGCTGTCAGCCGCCTGATCGGGGCCGGGGGCGACGCGCAGCGCCAGAAGCCGGGCCGATTTGCCCAGCGACGTGGCTAGCGCCTGAAAACGGGTGAGCCGGTCAGAGAGCCCCTCCAGCACCTCGTTCGGCACATCCTCGGGGCCAGGCGGCAGCAAATCTTGCCCGGTGACGATCAGCGGCAGGGCGCGATAGGCGTCATGACGGCGGGCGATGAGCACATCCCCCAGCGCGCTTTCCCCCGAGGTTTCGCGCAGATTTTCCACCCGCCGTTCCGGCTCGCCCTCAGACGGTGCCTTGGCCATGACCACATGGTGACGAAAGCGCGGAGGGCTCGGCCATGTGGTCACATGCCGCCCACCGCCAATGCCAAACAGGCCCTGCACGGCGCCGCCGGTCTCGGCAATGATGCCGCCACCGCTGCGCGGGCGCAGATAGTGGCGCGATCCCTCAGTGCCCGGAAGCCGCGCCATGAAGCGATACCAGTCGCCTTTTTCCTGCAGATCCCAAGCATCAATGTCGCCCAGCACGCCCGGATCGGGCTGCGCGCCCCTCGCTACCGCAACCGGGGCGTCGTCACCTGTTTCCGCCACTGTTTCTGCAGCTGCGCCGGAGACCTTGCCGCCCAAACGCCGGGCCAGATCCTCGACCACCTTATCGGCCAGATGCAGCACCAGCCCGGTTTCATCATACTCAATCGCAGGCCCGTTTTCGGCTTCGAGCAGGGTGCCACGCCGAGGCGTGTCTTGCGGATTTTCAGGCGACATGACGGCTTTCTTCTGATCGGGTTTCTCAATGCTTACGGCTTTGCCGGAATCAGGTCAAACAGAGCTGTGTTCTGGCGTGAGGGCTGTGCCTTTCAACTTGAAGAATGCAAACGGATTTAGCTAGTCTGTGGCGCGGGCAGCAGGCCCGGATCAGGAAAGGCGCGCGTGGTATGGCAGGCGACAGGGATCACGAAGACAAGGTTTTGTCGCGGGTGATCTTTCAGAACGACGATTATATCCTGCGCTATGAGGGGCCGGATCCCGCCATGGTATCGCGGGTTGTGGTCACGTTTCCGGATCTGATTCACCCGGCCGGCCCCGATGCTGAGGGTTGGGGCGCAGCCTTTTTGCGCAAGCGTGGAGCGGCGGTGCTGTCGCTGAACTTCGTGCAGCCCGACTGGTATCAGGGCGCAGGTTTCTTTCCCGCACTTGATGCTGCCCGTGCGTTTCTCGGTCCGAATGTGGCGATCACAACCTATGGGTCGAGCATGGGGGGGTATGGAGCTTTGCTCGCGGC
>JARRIY010000057.1:0-12516 GCA_037379985.1 Maritimibacter sp. | reverse complement strand
CCGGTCGAGATCGAAGAATTTGCCGAGAATTTCGAGGCGTTCAAATACGATTGGCTCGATGTGCCCGATATGCTGCGCAACGCCGATGTCTCTTATGAAATCCCGATGATCGACCGCGAGCCGGTGGAAACCTGGGTGGATGGTGGCGTGGCGCTGATGGGCGACGCGGCGCATGCGATGTATCCGACCGGATCAAACGGCGCGAGCCAGGCGATCATTGATGCGCGCACGCTGGGCGTGGCGATGCTGGAGCATGGCGTGACACGGGCAGCGCTGGCCGCCTATGACGACACGCTTTGTGGGCCGGTCTCAAAACTGATCCTGCGCAACCGGGGGGCTGGGCCCTTTGGGCTGCTCAACATGGTGGATGAGCGCTGCGGCGGCGAGTTCGAGAATATCGACGATGTGATCCCGGCCGCGGAACGCGCCGAGTTCATGGCGGGCTATAAGGCGGCGGCGGGCTTTGCCATCGAGGCGCTGAACGCCGCGCCGCGCACCATTGCCGAGGGCGCGACGGTGAGCGTGAACGAACCGGCGGAATGAACCGGAGAAATTGGTGACATGAAACGGCGCCTTTCGGGGCGCCGTTTTGCTTTGGGGAGGCGGATTTTGTGCCGGGCATATTGTGGTCCGGGCCCAAACCCGGCCCATGTCTGCGCAGAGCTGCCGAGGGGGTGGCAGAGGCCACCTTATCCCTATGCCCCGGTGAAATGGGCTCAGACGTCCCCGTTCTAGGTAAGAACCCGACCCAGATGGCACCGGCAAAGCGTAATGATAACATGGGGGGCGTTTGTCTGCCGGGGTGAGCGAGGTCGGGCGGAGGAGCGGCTTAGCGCAGGCCGGTTTCCTCCAGCAATCCCAGACGCTTAGCCTCGTAATAATAGCCGCGCGCATACCATTTCATCGCGTCGTCTTCATCGCCGCCTGCAACCAGATAGGCGCCGCGCAGATATTTCACCCCGTATTTCAGGTTGGTATCGGCATCGAGAAGGTCTGAGGCGGGGCCGGACAAGCCCATGGTGCGGGCGGTTTGCGGCAGGATTTGCAAGAGGCCGTAATAGGGTCCGTTGCGCGCCCATGGCCGATGGGTGCTTTCGCGCACCGCTTGCCGGTGCACCAGGCTGCGCGGGACTTCGTAATAATCCGCCCATTTGTTGATGAGCCGCCGCAGCTCCGGCGTTTCATTCGGGTAGAGCGGCAGGTTGTCGTTGCTGGTCTGGCGCGAGCCGCCCCCACAGCCGACAAGGGCAATGCTGCTGACAGCGCCGGTGATCAGCGCGCGGCGGGTGAGTGCAAACATGTAACCTCCATGACAACCAGCCCCATCCTGCGCATTCGGTGCGGGCAGGGGAAGGGGGAATGATTTGCGCGGCAAAACCCTGCTGGGTGCCGGGGCCATTTGACCGGGCAAAGAAAAAACCGCGCAAGGTTGCCCCTGCGCGGTTTGATTCTGTCGGTAGGAAGAAGATTACTCTTCTTCGTCCGCCTCGTCGGCAGCCGGAGCGACGTCGCCCAGGTCGTCGTCGTCGGAAGCGGCAGAGCCGATATCGTCGAACAGTTCCGAGATCTCGAAATCAGCGGCGGCTTCTTCTTCCGCGGCCAGTTCCTGGATCGATTTACCGGAGGCTTGCAGCTCGGCTTCTTCTTGCGAGCGGGCAATGTTCAGCACGATTTCCACTTCGACTTCGGGGTGCAGACGCACCTCGACCGAATGCAGACCAAGATCCTTGATCGGGCCTTTCAGCACGATCTGTTTCTTGTCGACGGTGAAACCAGCTTCGGTGGCGGCATCTGCGGCGTCACGCGGGGTGACCGAGCCGTAGAGCGAACCGGAATCCGAGGCCGAACGAATCACGATGAACTGTTGCCCATCGAGTTTTTCGCCAGCGGCTTCGGCTTCTTTTTTGGTTTCGAGGTTGCGGGCTTCAAGCTGGGCTTTCTGAGCTTCAAAGCCAGCGATGTTCGCCTTGCTGGCGGTCAGCGCTTTGCCTTGCGGCAGCAGAAAGTTACGGGCGTAGCCGGGTTTGACGTCGACGACTTCACCCATTTGACCAAGCTTGGCCACACGTTCGAGCAGGATGACTTGCATGGGTCTCTCCTTACTTCACGGCGTAGGGCAGAAGGGCGAGGAAACGCGCGCGTTTGATAGCACGGGCGAGTTCACGCTGCTTCTTGGCCGACACGGCGGTGATCCGGCTGGGAACAATTTTGCCACGCTCAGAGATGTAGCGCTGCAGCAGCCGGGTATCTTTGTAATCGATCTTGGGCGCGTTCTCGCCAGAGAACGGGCAGACCTTGCGACGGCGGAAAAACGGTTTCGCGGCCATGTGTTAGTCTCCTTGTTCTCAGCGTTCGCGGCGCTCACGGCGGTCGCCGCGATCGTCACGTTTCTGCATTTGCACCGAGGGGCCTTCCTCGTGTTCTTTCACCTTGATGGTGAGCACGCGCATGACATCGTCGTGCAGGCGCATGAGGCGTTCCATTTCGTGAACAGCCTCGGCCGGCGCGTCGGATTTCATCAGCGCGTAGTGGCCCTTGCGGTTTTTGTTGATCTTGTAGGCCATCGTTTTGACGCCCCAATACTCGCTCTCAACGACTTTCCCGCCATTGTCAGCCAGCACGGTGCCAAAGTGTTCAACGAGGCTTTCAGCTTGCGCGTTGGACAGGTCCTGACGCGCAATCATCACATGCTCATAAAGCGGCATGTTGTCTCCAGTTCTAATTAGGCGCGCTTCAAAGGACGGGATAACCTTCCGCTCCCGTCCACGAGAGGCCACGCGGTTCAGTTCGCGCGGAAGGACGGGGCCTTATACACCGCTGATCCCGTGATGCAAGCGTTGAAACGTCTGTTTTATAAGGCATCCGCAGGATTTGCGAGGGGCGCGATCCGGCGGAAAATTGCCGTTAACAGAAAGTTAACGTTAATTCGCCGAAAGCCTGCCCAAATCCCGCCATCCTTCCCTGAAAAACCCGCAGAGCGAGTAAGGCGAGGGTGAAATTATGAGCGTTTCAATGGTGGAGAGCGGACAACCACGTCCGGCGACATATCAGACAGGGCAAACCGGCAAACGGACACCGCAACTATCAGAAGCAAAATGGGGGTATTCGATTACCCCTGGTTCGAGCGGCAAGATCAGCCAACTTTTGGCAACGCTGCTGGGGCGGATCGTCGGGGCGAGCTTTCTGGGTGTGGCTGCTGTGCTTTGGGTGATGCCCGATTCCATGCTTGGCCCCGATGTGTTCGGGATGAAACTGATCGCGACGCTGCTGTTTTCCATTGTCGGAAGCTATCTGGTCTGGGCGGCCCGGGGTGGATTGCAGCCGGAAATTCAGGTCGACCTGATCAAACGCGAAGTGCGGCGTGGGCATCGCAGCCTGCGGGGCGAATTCGTGGTGGCGAGTCGTCTGGGATTTGAAGAGGTTGGCTCGGTTTTCTTGCAACGTGTGCATGAGGTGGGGCGGCCGTCGCGGCTGTTTCTGCGGGTCGGCCACAGCGATACGGCGCTGGAGATTGCGCGCGGGGCGATGCTGCCGCTGGAACGGCTGCGCGACCGGTTGGCGCGGGAGCTGACGCCGTCGCAGGAAAATCCGCTTCCGGAGCTGACCAAATTGCCGCCTTTCGGCAAACACTTCACCGTCTGAGAAACTGGCTGACAATCTGGGCGAGGCATTTCGCCCGGCTGACACCGTCGATGCGCAAACCGCGCATGGGCGGTGCTTTTCTTTTCAGCCGGGGCAGGCTATCCCGGATGGACAGAATAACGGGCGAGGGAGAAGCCATGACACGCGCATTCGTATTTCCGGGGCAGGGAGCGCAGAGTATCGGCATGGGGCAGGCTTTGGCCGAAGCCTATCCGGCGGCGCGCGCGGTGTTCGACGAGGTTGACGATGCGCTGGGGGAGAAGCTGAGCGCGCTGATCTTTGGCGGCGAGCAGGACGAGCTGACCCTGACCCAGAACGCGCAACCGGCGCTGATGGCGACCTCGTTGGCCGCGATGCGGGCGCTGGAGGCCGAAGGGGTTGGCATCGATGCCGCCGCCTATGTGGCCGGGCACAGCCTGGGCGAATATTCCGCGCTGGCCGCTGCCGGGGCGCTGACCATCACCGATACGGCGCGGCTGCTGCGCACCCGTGGGCTGGCAATGCAGGACGCGGTGCCGGTGGGCGAAGGCGCGATGGCGGCTCTGCTGGGGCTGGATTTCGAAACCGCCACGGAGGTGGCGCAAGAGGCCGCCGAAGCCGGTGGCGTCTGTCAGGCGGCGAATGACAATGATCCCAGTCAGGTGGTGATTTCCGGCCATAAAGAGGCGGTGGAACGCGCGGTTGAGATCGCCAAGGCGAAGGGCGCGAAACGCGCGGTGCTGCTGCCGGTCTCTGCCCCGTTCCATTGCGTGCTGATGGAGCCTGCGGCCCGGGCGATGGCCGAGGCGCTGAGCCATGTGAATATCGAACGCCCGCGCGTGCCCGTGGTGACCAATGTGCGCGCCGAGGCGCTGAGCGATCAGAGCACCATCCGGTCGCTGCTGGTCGAGCAGGTCACCGGCTCGGTGCGCTGGCGCGAAAGCGTGCTGTGGATGGGCGAAAACGGTGTGGATGAGATTTGGGAGATCGGCGCGGGCAAAGCGCTCAGCGGCATGATCCGCCGGATCAACAAGGCGATTGCCACGAAGAATATCGGCACGCCCGATGAGGTAAAAGCGGCGGTGGAAAGCCTGAACGGCTAAGCCATACCGGATGGAAAAGGACAAAGACATGTTTGATCTGACAGGGAAAAATGCGCTGATCACCGGCGCGTCGGGCGGGATCGGCGGGGCGATTGCCAAAGCGCTGCATGGGGCAGGTGCCACGGTCAGCCTCTCGGGCACAAGGGTGGAGCCGCTGGAAGCGCTGGCGGCTGAACTGGGCGAGCGCACCCATGTGCTGCCCTGCAACCTTTCTGACCCCGAAGCGGTGGATGGCTTGCCGAAAGAAGCCATCGCAGCGATGGGCAGCCTGGATATTCTGGTCAATAACGCAGGCATCACCCGCGATCAGGTGTTCATGCGGATGTCGGATGCCGACTGGCAATCGGTGATCGACGTGAACCTGACCGCCACCATGCGGCTGTGCCGTGGCTCGATTCGCGGCATGATGAAATCGCGCTGGGGGCGGATTGTGAATATTTCCTCCATCGTTGGCGCCACCGGCAATCCGGGGCAGGTGAACTATGCCGCCTCGAAAGCGGGCATGGTGGGGATGACCAAAAGTATCGCCTATGAGGTGGCGTCGCGGGGCATTACCGCCAACTGTGTGGCCCCGGGTTTTATCGCCACGGCGATGACCGACAAGCTGAGCGATGATCAGAAAGATAAGATCAACGCGCAGATTCCGGCCGCCCGTATGGGCACCCCGGAAGAGATCGCAGCGGCGGTGCTTTATCTGGCTTCGAACGAAGGCGGCTACACCACCGGAGCGACGCTTCACGTCAATGGCGGCATGGCAATGCTGTAAGAATGGAGGCCTCGCGGATCGTCTTTGACGGGATGCATGCCCGCGCCCAGCTGTTCGGCCAGCGCGGGGACCGGCTCGCAGTGACCTTCCTCCATTTGCGGGGAGGTCGCGAAGGCTTTGTCGCGCCTCGGCCCGTGAACCGGTATCTCGCGCAAGGGATAGACCACCTGCAAGTGCAGACCGCAGAGGATGACTGGTATCTGAACGACGACCTGCCAGCCCTGCGTCAGGCTTTGGCTGCGCTCACCGAAACCTATCGGCAGGTCGGGGCGATCGGGTTCTCGATGGGTGGTTATGGCGCGCTGCTGCTCAGCCGATCGCTACGGCTTGGGCAGTCGCTTCTCGTGTCGCCGCAATCAACGCCGTTTTCAGACATGGCGCCCTTCGACCCACGCTTCGAAGAGCATGAGGGCAAGTGCCGGCGCGATCTCGCTCTCTCTGCTGCCGATATCTCGCCGGAGATGCGGGGATTTGTCCTTTACGACCCACGCCACCCGTCGGCTGATACAGCCCATGCCAACATCATCGCCGCCATGGCACCGCGTCTCGCGCTGGTTGCGATGCCCTTCGGTGGGCACCCCTGCACGGCGCCGATATGGGAGGCAGGGCTTTGGGGCAGTTTTCAGGACATGCTTTTTAAGCCGAGGCTGACGACCGCACATCTTGCAGATATCCGTCGCCAGGCACGTGAGAGCTCGCCGAGCTGGAACCGCTATGCGGGGGTGGCGCTTTTGGATCGCGAAACACGGCGTGAAGATGCGTCCGGATTGCTGGACAAAGCATTTGCCCCCGGGGCACATTATGCTAAAGGGGGCGAAGATTTCACCCGCTTGTGATGAGCGGCCCGGGGCCTCCCCGGGGATACGGAGAGGCTCCCTTGGGGCTCAAAACAAGGCCAAGTGCCTGAAAAACTGTGAGGAAGAAACATGAGCGACGTCGCAGATCGCGTGAAGAAAATCGTTGTCGAGCACCTCGGCGTAGAAGAGGACAAGGTCACGGAATCGGCCTCGTTCATCGACGATCTTGGCGCTGACAGCCTCGACACCGTCGAGCTGGTGATGGCCTTTGAAGAAGAATTCGGGATCGAAATCCCCGATGACGCTGCTGAAGGCATCCAGACTTTTGGCGACGCAGTGAAATTCATCACTGAAGCCTCCTAAGATAGACCAGTCTGACAGGACTGTGGAACGGCGTCCCATTGGGGCGCCGTTTCTTTTTGGGATTTGCCTGATTCTGTCTGTATTGTCTGGCTGACCGGAACGATGTTCCGATTCTGCGTATTGCGCTGGTCTTACATTGCGAGAGCTGAATGCCTTTCAGGCGGACATTTTACTCCGCGCCGCGCTACAAAAATGCTCTCGATCAGGAGTATGTCATGCCCAAAGATATCGTTGCCGATCCCGTTGCCATCGCCCCGCAGATCATTTCTGGCTGGCTGGATGCCGGTGATGTGGTGCTCGTCGATGTGCGCGAGACCAAGGAATATGACCTTGAACATATCGCGGGCGCGCTGCTGATGCCGCTGTCGGAGCTGGACCCGGATGTGTTTCCGGTGCTGGCCGACAAGCCGCTGGTGCTGCATTGCGCCATCGGCAAACGCTCGGAAGCCGCCGCAAAGATGCTGCTGAAAGCGGGCTATCACAAGGTTTTGCACATGGAAGGCGGGCTGACCGCCTGGAAAGAGGCCGGGCTGCCGATTGAGGAAGCCATCCATGAGCCCGCGCCGGTGGAAAAGAAAGCCGAGCCGGTATTTCTGTGCCCGACCCCGGGCGCGGTGCTGGATGAGGAATTCATGCAAGCCGCCGGGTTGGATGCCGAGGCGCTGGCCGGGCATATCGGGGTGGCCGTGGGCACGGTTGAGCGGCTGCTGGCGGGCGAACGCGCCGTGGATGCCGAGCTTTCGCTGCGCCTGTCGCGCTACTTCTCGACTGCCAAGGATTTCTGGCTGCAATTGCAGGTTGAGCACGATATCGAGCGCACCCAGCATGTGCTGGGGCAGGGGATTCGCAGCTCGGTGCGTCCGCGCGCTGTGTGAGGGCCTGCCGGTTAGCCGGTGATCATGAGCAGAGGTGCCGCCCCGCAACCCATGACGCGCGGGGCGTTTTTCTGTCTATTCAAAGGGAAAACCGGGCCGAAATCCGCCGCTGCGTCGTTTGTAGCGTGGTTTCGGCCTTGCCCCATATATGGTGGGCGGGCTATCAAGCCCAGAATGTAAAACGCCTTGAATAGAGGGGGGCAGTGCATGATGCGTCGCGTGGTTGTTACCGGGCTTGGGATGGTTTCTCCGCTGGCTTGCGGGGTTGAAGAAACCTGGAAGCGCCTGCTGGCTGGGGAATCCGGAGCTGGCACGATTACCCGTTTTGACGCTTCGCGCGTTACCACCAATTATGCCTGCGAAGTGCCGCGTGGCGATGGGTCGGACGGTACCTTCAATCCCGATGAATGGATGGCACCGAAAGAACAACGTAAGGTGGATGACTTCATCCTTTATGGCATTGCGGCTGCGGCGCAGGCTGTGGAAGATGCGGGCTGGACCCCGGAAGATGATGAAAGCCTTGAACGCACCGGTGTGCTGATCGGGTCTGGCATCGGTGGGCTGAGCTCGATCGCTGACACTGCCGTGATGATCCATGAGCGCGGTCCGCGCCGGGTGTCGCCGTTCTTTATTCCCGGCTCGCTGATCAACCTGATCTCGGGTCAGGTCTCGATCCGCTATGGCTTCAAGGGCCCGAACCACGCGGTTGTGACCGCCTGTTCCACCGGCGCCCATGCCATTGGCGACGCGGCGCGGCTGATCGCGCTGGACGATGCCGATGTGATGGTCGCGGGCGGCGCGGAATCGGCGATTTGCGAGATTGGCATTGCCGGGTTCAACGCCTGTAAAGCGCTGTCGACCAAGCGCGGCGATGATCCGAAAACCGCCAGCCGCCCCTATGACGAAGACCGTGACGGCTTTGTGATGGGCGAAGGCGCGGGCGTGGTGGTGCTGGAGGAATACGAGCACGCCAAAGCGCGCGGTGCAAAAATCTATGCCGAGGTGATCGGCTACGGCCTGTCGGGCGATGCCTATCACATCACCGCCCCGAGCGAAGATGGCGAAGGCGGTGAGCGCGCGATGCGTGCGGCGCTGAAACGTGCCGGGGTGGAGCCGAAAGACATCGATTATATCAACGCGCATGGCACCTCGACCATGGCCGACACCATCGAGCTGAGCGCGGTGGAGCGGATGCTGGGCGAGCATGCGGCGAATGCCACCATGTCTTCGACCAAATCCTCGATTGGCCACCTCTTGGGCGCGGCAGGGGCTGTAGAAGCGATCTTCTGCATTCTGGCGATCCGCGATCAGGTGGCGCCGCCGACGATCAACCTCGATAACCCGGCGGTGAAACCGACGCGGTCGCTCGCGGCCAACAAGGCTGAGAAACGCAAAATCGACGTGGTGCTGTCCAACTCGTTTGGCTTTGGCGGCACCAATGCGTCGCTGGTGATGAGGAAGGTCACAGACTGATGTGGCGCAATATTGCCTCGACGGCACTGTCATTCTTTGTGGTGCTGCTGATTGCCTTTGGCGGGCTGATCGCATGGGGGCAGAAACAATACAGCGCGCCGGGGCCATTGGCCTCGGCGATCTGTCTGAAAGTGCCCTCGGGCTCCAGTTTCCGCACGATCTCCAAGACCCTGAGCGCGCAGGGCGCGGTTAGTTCGGATTCAGTGCTGCGCATCGGGGCCAATTACAGTGGCAAGGCGCAGGATCTGAAAGCGGGGAGCTTTCTGGTGCCGGAAGGCGCCTCGATGGCCGAGATCGTCGATATCGTTACCCGGGGCGGGGCTTCGACCTGCGGCTCTGAGATCGTTTATCGCATCGGCATTCTGGGTGCGGAATATCAGGTGCGCGAGCTTGATCCGGGCACGGAACGCTTTGTGACGCGGGCGGAATTTACGCCTGAAGCCGAACAAATCCCGGCCTCTTATCTGCGGATGCGCGATTCTGCCGATACCCGCTATCGCATCGCCGTGGCCGAAGGCGCGACCGTCTGGCAAATCGCCAATGCGCTGTCGCAGGCCGATTTCCTTGATGGCGATGCCGGAGAGCTGCCGCCGGAAGGTATGCTGGCCCCGGATAGCTATGAGGTGCGTGCGGGCGATAAGGTGGCCGATGTGCTGGAACAGATGCGCGCCGAGCAACAGGGGCGGCTGGATGCAGCCTGGGCCAACCGTGCGGGCGATCTGCCCTATGACACGCCGGAAGAGGCGCTGATCATGGCATCGATTGTCGAGAAAGAAACCGGCATCGCGACCGAGCGCAAACAGGTGGCGAGCGTGTTTGTGAACCGGCTGCGTCGCGGGATGCGGCTGCAAACCGACCCCTCGGTGATCTATGGGCTGACCCATGGCGAGGGGAGCCTCGGGCGCGGGCTGCGGCAAAGCGAGCTGCGTGGCGATACGCCCTATAATACCTACGTGAATGCGGGCCTGCCGCCGACCCCGATTGCCAATCCGGGACTGGATGCGATTGAAGCGGCGATGAACCCGGCGACGACGGAGTACCTGTATTTCGTGGCGAAAACGCTGAACCCGGCGGATGGGCATGTGTTTGCCGCGACGCTGAACGAGCATAATCGCAATGTTGCCAAGCTGCGGGCGCTGGAAGCTCAGCAGTAAACGGCCCTAGACCGAGATCAGTCGCCCGCCCATTGTGGCGGGCGATTGCGTTTTGGCCTGCCTTTGCGGGCGTCCTGACTGACTGCTGGTTTGTGTATTCCCCACGCCTGCCATTGACGCCACCCGCGCGCCCGGCTACCTCGCCGCTATGGCACGCGCACCTCTTCTTCAGCTCACCGGGATTGGCCTCACTTTTGGCGGCGATCCGGTGTTTTCCGATCTCGATCTGGTCATCCAGCAGGGCGACCGCGCCGCGCTGGTTGGGCGTAACGGCTCGGGCAAATCCACCCTGATGAAGGTGATGGCGGGCATGGTCGAAGCCGATCATGGCGAGCGCGTGCTGCCCAGCGGCACATCGGTGGGCTATATGGAGCAGCATCCTGACCTGTCGGGTTTCACCACGCTGGGTGAGTTCGCGGCGAGCGGTCTGGCCCATGGCGAGGAATACCGGGTTGAACGTGCGGCCGAGGGGCTGAAATTCAACCCCGACACGCCCTGCGCCACCGCGTCTGGCGGTGAGCGGCGGCGTGCGGCTCTGGCGAAACTGATCGCAGAAGCCCCGGATCTGATGCTGCTCGACGAGCCGACCAACCATCTGGATATTGAGGCGATTGCCTGGCTCGAAGACGAGCTGAAAAGCACCCGCGCGGGCTTTGTGGTGATCTCGCACGACCGCGCCTTTCTGCGCGCGCTGACCCGGGTTACGCTGTGGATCGACCGGAGCGTGGTGCGGCGGCAGGAACAGGGGTTTGAAAGCTTCGAAGCCTGGCGCGACAAGATCTGGGAAGAAGAAGATACCCAGCGCCACAAGCTCGACCGCAAGATCAAGGCTGAGGCCCGTTGGGCGGTGGAAGGCATTTCGGCGCGGCGTACCCGCAATCAGGGCCGGGTGCGGGCGCTGCAAGCCATGCGTGAAGGCCGGGCGGCGCAGATCTCGCGTCAGGGTGCGGCGGCGATGGCGCTGGAGTCTGGGCCGAAATCCGGTAAGCGGGTTGTGGAAGCACGCAATATTTCAAAGACCTACGACAGCAAGGTGATCCTGCGTGATTTCTCGGTGCTGATCAATCGCGGCGACCGGGTGGCGCTGGTTGGCCCTAATGGCGCGGGCAAGACGACGCTGCTGAAACTGCTCACCGGCGAGATTACCCCCGATAGCGGCAGCGTGAAGCTGGGCACCGGGTTGGAAATGGCGATGTTCGATCAGAACCGTTCCTCGCTCGATGAGGAGGCCAGCCTGTGGGAAAACCTCGCGGGCGACAAGGAGCTGCGGGTCTCAGGCAAGGCCGATCAGATCATGGTGCGCGGCGCGCCGAAACATGTGGTCGGCTATCTGAAAGAGTTTTTGTTCGACGAGGGGCAGGCGCGCGCGCCGGTGCGCTCGCTCTCGGGCGGGGAAAAGGCGCGGCTGATCCTTGCCAAGATCATGGCCAAACCTTCGAACCTTCTGGTGCTCGACGAACCGACCAACGATCTCGACGTGGAAACGCTCGACCTCTTGCAAGAGCTGATCGGTGATTACGATGGCACCGTGCTGCTGGTCAGCCACGACCGGGATTTCCTTGACCGTGTGGCGGCGACGACGATTGCCATGGAAGGCGATGGTAAGGCGACGATCTATGCCGGTGGCTGGAGCGATTATATTGCCCAGCGGGGCGAGGCCCAGGGTGAGCCTGTGAAGGCGAAGCCTGCGGGGAAGAAACCGGCAGCGGCCAAGCCTGAGAAGGTGAAAGAGGCAGCGCCGAAATCCGGGCTGAGCTTTACCGAAAAGCACCGGCTGGAAGCGCTGCCGGCTGAGATTGACCGGCTATCGGCGGAGATTGCCAAGCTGGAAGAGCTGATGGCCGATCCTGAGCTGTTCACCCGCGAGCCGGTGAAGTTCCGCAAGGCCACAGAAGCTCTGGTGGAGCGCCAGACCAAACGCGATGCGGCGGAAGAGGAATGGCTGATGCTGGCGGAAAAGGCCGAGGGCTAGCGCCCTCAGCGCTGGTCAGCACAGCTCAATTCGGGGCGACAATCATCAGCACGGCGGCGTAATGCGCGGCGGCGGCGGCGACCACATGACCATGCCAGATCGCGGTCGAGAATTTCCAGTTTGCAGCATAGAAGATCGTGCCAAGCGTATAGGTCAGCCCGCCGGCTGCAATCAGGATCAGCGCTGCTGGCGGCAGGGATTGCATCATCGGCCAGGCGGCAAGAACCCCCAGCCAGCCCTGGCCGAGATAGAGGATGAAGCCGAGGCGCGGCCAGCGGTGGAAGAAGGCGAGCTTCAGGGTGATACCAAAGACCGCAAGCCCCCAGGCCGCAATCGCCAGCGCCCAGCCGCGCCCGCCGCCAACCCCGATCAGGGCCATCGGCGTATAGGTG
>JARRIY010000056.1:0-17044 GCA_037379985.1 Maritimibacter sp. | reverse complement strand
GTCAGCGGTTCTTCCAGTGTCCGCGTCAGGGTGAAGCGTTCAGAGGAGAGCAGGGCGGGCAGGTAGCCACGGGTGTTGAGCTCCTGACTGCCCCGGCGCGGCAGGTCTTCGATCACCGATCCGGCGTCGTGGTAGCGCTGCGCGGCCCGTTGCAGGCTGCGCCCGGCGAACATGCCCCAGAGCCAGGCCCCCAATGGCCCCAGCGCGACGGCGCGTTGGGTCAGGGGGGAGGGCGTGTAGTTCAGCCCGGCGGGCGCTACCAGGATCAGCCGCTCAACCCGGTCTGGCTGTTTCGCCGCCAGCGTGCTGGCGATCATCCCGCCCATGGAATAGCCCAGAAGCGACACCGGCCCGGTCACACCGACTTCAACCAGCAGCTCATCAAGCTGGCGGATGTGGAAATCGAGGCTTTGCCGCCCCTTCGGACGGTCAGAATAGCCACGCCCGTAAAGATCATAGGTCAGCACGTGATAGCCCATGGCCACCAGCCCGCGGATGACCCCGTCAAACACCCAGGAAGGATAGCTGAGCCCATGGATCAGCACGAGGACGTTGGGCGAGCGGGGGCCGTGCCACTGGTAATGGGTCATCCCGCCGGAAAGCTCGACAAAGGCGCCGGGGGCGGAGTTGCGGCGTTCATCATCCATCGGGCCGAGCAGCAATTCGCGCACCCAGGGATAGTCGACCACAAAGGCAAGACCGGCGAGCAGGCTGAAGAGATAGAGCATGACGCCTCTACTGCGAAAGGAGCGGCGGTCAGACGCCGGTTATCAGCATGCTAGCGCGCCCCGATGTAAGCGCAAGCGGCTTTGCAGAATCAAACTGTTGCCGGGCGGGAATCAGCAAATACGAGGGGCAAGGCTGCTGTTGGTTGCCTTATTGGCAGGCAGGTGGCTCTAGCGATTGCGCCATTTGTCCAGAATATAGCGGCTGGTGATCAGATCCAGATGCGCGCCGCCGCCGTTTTTGAACAGGGTGATATCCTCGGCCTCGCGGGTGAACGCCCCGGATTCGATATCGTAGAAATCTCCGGCCACGTGATCGCGGCTGATCACCCCGGCTTCCAGCGGGATTTTCAACTCGCCGATATGGTTGAGCACCGTCTCGCGACTGTCGACAAATACCCGGGCGCGGGTCAGGGCCACATCATCGGCTTCGCGCATATCCGGGCGATAGGCGCCGATCAGGTCGATATGCTGGCCCGGTTGCAGCCACTCGCCCATGATCAGCGGGGCCCGGGCCATGGTGGCGCTGGTCACGATATCCGAGGCCATCACCCCGCTTTCCAGATCGGTGGCGACGACCGTGTTGGGATAGTTGGCTGCCATCGCTTCGGCTCCGGCAGAGCTGCGGTTCCAGACCATGAACCGGGCGTGATCGTCGCTGTAGAGGTTCACTGCGCCATTCACCATCGGCAGGTTATCGGCGCGGTTGTCAGGAAAGACGGTTGCGGTTTTCACCGCCATGCCCATGCCATCGATCCAGGCAGAGCGCGACAGCATCGTATCGGGTTCGCGATAGAGGAAGGTATCGCCCAGCTCGGCGCGCGGCATCCGGTGTCCGGCAAGCAGCGCATCGGTCAGCTCGCGCCAGTCCAGCAGGCTTTCCGCCTCGGCGGGGATAATCTCTATGCTCATCGCGCAGTCTCCACACTCAACAGCCCGGCTTCGACCAACCGATCTGCCCAGCCTTGTGCATCTTTAAACAGATGTGTTTGCCAGCCGCGCGCCTCGGCGGCGGCAATGTTATCGGGCCGGTCATCGACGAATAGCAGGCGCTCCGGCGCAATTCTGCAATCCTCTTCGACCATCTCGTAAATCCGCGCGCCGGGCTTGGTCACGCCCATCTGGCCGGAGATATAGCGCTTGTCGAATTCCGTCAGAAACGGAAAGTCGCCTTCGCTGATCGCAAAGCTGTCACGCCCGTAATTCGACAATGCAAAGACCGGCACATTGGCGGTGCGCAAGGCCCGCAGCAACCGCACGGAATGATCAATCGCCGGGCCGGGAATATCGCTCCAGTTATCGTACCACATGCGGATCTCGTCGCCAAATTCAGGGAACTGATCGGCAGTGAAATAGACGAGCTCGCGGAAATTCTCGCCCCGGTCGAGCCGTTCGTTCATCTCGTACAGATCGACGGCGGCAAACATCGCTTCGCGCCGGGCTTTGCCGACCATGGCGTCGTAACGCAGCTCAGGTTGCCACTCGATCAGCACATTGCCGATGTCAAAGATTACCGCTTCGGGCCGGGGGAAAGATATACGACTCATATGAACAAACCTACGCAGGTGGCGCAGGATTGAAAACGAAAATCAGCGTTCACGAATCCGACGTTCGGCATGGTACTCGATCACCGCTGCCAGGTCTTCCGGCGGCGTGTGGGCCGAGAGAAAGGCGCAGGCATTCGGGCTCATGGCGAAAATCGACCCGTCGGAAAAGAAGGTCGAAGAGGTAACGAAGATCACCTGCGTTTCGGGATAGCGATAGGCGGCGTAATCGGCCACGGAAATGGCACCTGCATCGGGCAGATCGAGATTGGCGACGATGATATCGGGGTGATAGTTTCGCAATTTATGAAGCGCCGCTTCGCCATTGGTCACAAGAGAGGTGTCCATCCCCAACAGCTTTAAATGATTCTTCCAGAGCCCCCCTAGCTCTGGGGTTTCTTCGACCAGCAGCACCCTCATTTATCAACTCTCCCAAACACAAACTGGTACGTAATACGGGCACGCCCCCGTATCCCGTCGCGAAAATGCAAGACGATTGAAGGGAACGAACCTAGTTGCGAAGCAGCGACCTGTTGCCTTTATAGACGAAAGCCGTATCAACGCCGGAACAATAACGAGGCACACGAATATGACAACCACCTGGATCACGGTTTGCGATACCTGCAAGCGCGAAGGATGGGCCGAAAAGGGGCTGGAACAGACCGATGGCGAGCGCTTTGCCGGGCTGGTTGAGGCCGCTGCCGATGGCGATGATATCCGGGTGCGGCGGGTGTCGTGCCTGATGGGCTGCGATCACGGCTGCAACGTTGCCATACAGGCAAAAGACAAGCTTTGTTATACACTTGGCCGGTTTGAGCCGGGGCAGGAAGAGGCCGAAGCGGTGGTCGCCTATGCCCGCCAGCACGCGGCGAGCGATACCGGGCAGGTGCCCTATCGCGAGTGGCCGCAGGCGGTGAAAGGGCATTTCGTCACACGTCATCCGCCAATACCGGAGGAGGGGTGATGCCTGACCTAAAGATTACGCCCCGGGATCACGGCGGCGGGCTGGATTCTGCCGTTGCGCAATATGGTGGTCGCCGGGAGGACTGGATTGACCTGTCAACGGGCATAAATCCGCGTGCCTATCCGGTGCCGGAGATTCCCCTCGCGGCCTTTACCGATCTGCCCGATCGCCGTGCGGGCGAGAGGCTGGAAGCGGCGGCGCGGGATTTCTGGATGGTGCCGGAAGGTGCGGCGGTGCTGGCCGCCCCCGGGGCATCGGCGCTGATCGCCAATATCCCGCGTCTGCGCAATGCCGGGCGGGTGCGGATTGTCGAGCGCACCTATAACGAACATGAAGCCGCGTTTCGCGCCCATGGCTGGCAGGTGATCCGCACCGCGCCGGAAGGGGGTTCGCGCGCCGATGCGCGGGTGGTGGTGCATCCGAATAATCCCACCGGGCAGATGTGGTCGGGCGAAGACGAACAGCCGGGGCGGCCGCTTCTGGTGATCGACGAAAGCTTTTGCGATATCGCGCTGGGCAATAGCCGAGTGCGCGACTGGGCGACCAAGCCCGGCGTGGTGATCCTGAAAGGCTTGGGCAAATTCTGGGGGCTGGCC
This sequence comes from Maritimibacter sp., assembly GCA_037379985.1. Lineage (GTDB taxonomy): Bacteria > Pseudomonadota > Alphaproteobacteria > Rhodobacterales > Rhodobacteraceae > Sinisalibacter. The sequence continues at coordinate 13,215 of JARRIY010000056.1, read as the reverse complement.
GGGGTTCGGCTGGGCTTTGCGATTGGCGATCCGGCACTGATCGGGCAGCTGCGCGATATGCTTGGCCCCTGGCCGGTTTCGGGTGTGGCGCAGCATATTGGCGCGGAAGCGCTGGAAGATATGCGCTGGGCCAATGAAATGCGGCAGATCATGCATGTGGATGTGGCGCGGATGGACGCGCTGGTGGAAGCGCGCGGGGCCGAGCTGATCGGCGGCACGGCGCTGTTTCGGCTCTATAGGGTCGATGACGCCGCGCGCTGGCAGCACAAACTGGCCAAGGGCAGGGTCTGGTCGCGGATCTTCCCCTATGAGCCGACATGGCTGCGCCTTGGCCTGCCGCCGCAAGATGGCTGGGAGCAGCTTGAGGCGGCGCTGAAATGAGCCATGCTCTGGTGCTCGCGCTGGCCCTGTTGGCCGATGCTGCCTTTGGCGAACCCGAGGCGCTGTGGAGCCGCGTGCCGCATCCGGCGGTGATGATGGGCAAGGCGGTGGGCTGGGCCGACAAGATGCTGAACCATGGCAATGGGCGGATCATCACCGGCGCGCTGGCACTGATCGGGCTGGTGGCGCTGGGCTGGGTTCTGGGCTGTCTGATCGCCGCGTTGGGCTGGTGGGCCGAGCTGATCATGGCGGCGATCCTGCTGGCGCAGAGATCATTGGTCGATCACGTTGCCGCCGTAGCCAATGCTCTGCATCTGTCGCTGGATTTTGGCCGCGAAGAGGTGGGCAAGATCGTTGGGCGCGATACCTCGGAACTTGATGAAACCGGCGTCGCCCGGGCGGCGATTGAAAGCGCGGCGGAGAACCTCTCGGATGGGGTTGTGGCCCCGGCTTTCTGGTTTCTGCTCCTCGGCCTGCCAGGGTTGATGGCCTATAAGATGGTCAATACCGCCGACAGCATGATCGGCTATCGCACCGAGCGATATGAAGAATTCGGCAAAGCCGCCGCGCGGTTTGATGACCTGCTAAATTGGATCCCGGCGCGGCTGACCGGGCTGATGCTGTTTCTCGCCCGGCACCGGCGCGGGGGCTGGGAGATCATCCGCCGTGATGCGCCGCTGCACCGCTCGCCCAATGCCGGTTGGCCGGAAGCGGCGATGGCGATGGGGCTGGGCGTGGCGCTGTCAGGTCCGCGCGCCTATCACGGCGAGATGCGCGATTACCCCTATGTCTATCCGGAAGGCGCGCGGGACTGCGGCCCGGCCGAGATCGACGAGGCGGTGATATCGCTTTGGCGGGTATGGGGAATGATGCTTGCGCTTTCCCTCCTGCTTTTCATTGTCTGACGGGATCTTCCTGCTAGGGTCTGTGGCAAATCCAGACGAGGAAGTCCGATGCGCAAATTTGCCCTGAGCCTGATCTTGAGCCTTTCCACCGCCGGTGCCGCCCTTGGGGCCGCCGGGGATATTCCGCCGCCGATCATTGAATGCGGCGGCTCGTTTTCCTCGTTCGTGGGGCGGATGAAGGATCTTGCGGTCTCGCGCGGCCATAATCGCGGCACAGTCGATCAGTTTTTCGCCAATGTCGCGCAGGACGGCAAAACCCTGAGCGCCGATCACGGGCAGGGGTTTTTCAATCAGGGCTTCGTTGATTTCTCGCGCAAGCTGATTTCGCAAAATCGGCTCGATAACGGTCGGAAAAATATGCAGAAATACGCGTCGACCTTTAACGCGATGCAGCGCAAATTCGGGATCAATCCGGGCGTGCTGGTGGCGTTTTGGGCGTTCGAAACCGATTTCGGCGGCTTCCAGGGCGATTTCAACACGCTGAATTCGCTGATGACGCTGAGCCATGATTGCCGCCGCCCCGGGCTGTTTCAGCCGCAGGTTCTGGCCGCGCTGACGCTGTACGAGCGCGGAGATTTCTCGCCCACCGGCACCACCGGCGCCTGGGCGGGCGAGATCGGCATGGTGCAGATGCTGCCCGCCGATATTCTGGAAAGCGGCGTGGATGGCGATGGCGACGGGCATGTGAACCCGAAAACCTCGGCGCCGGACGCGCTGCTGTCGGGGGCCAATATGCTCTCTAAGCTGGGCTGGCGGGCGAATGAGCCGTGGTTGCAGGAAGTGGTGCTGCCGCAGGGCTTTGATTTCTCGAAAAGCGGCATCGACACCAAGCTCAGCGTCAATCAATGGGCTTCGATGGGGGTGAAACCGCGCTCCGGCAATTTCTCGGGCGGCGGGAAAGCGTCGATCATCGTGCCGCAGGGCCATGGCGGCCCGGCCTTTATCGCCTATCCGAATTTCGACATCTATTTCGAGTGGAACCAGAGCTTTACCTATGTTCTGACCGCCGCCTATTTCGCCACGCGGCTGGAAGGGGCGCCGATCTATAATGCTGGCAACCCCGGCCCGGTTCTGTCGGGGGCGCAGATGAAAGCGCTGCAACAGAAGCTGGCGGCGCGTGGCTATGATGTGGGCAAGATCGACGGCATTCTGGGCGCGAAAACCCGGGTGGCGGTGCAGCGCGAGCAGGAGCGCCTTGGGCTGATCCCCGATGCCTGGCCGACGGTGGAGCTGCTGAACCGGCTCTGAGGCGACAGCCCGGACACGAAAAAGCCCCGCGCAGCATTGCTGGCGGGGCTTTCTTACATCAGGCCGGGCTTACCAGCCGATGAAGGTTTCAAACTCTTCCATCCGGTCGATCCAGAGCGACAGCAGATCGTTGAAATCGCGTTCGCTGATCCCGTCGGCGCTGGTGGCGACGTCCATTTCGATCCGGGCGGCACCATCATCGGTGAGGTAGGCGCGGATAAAGCGCCGGTCACCGGAATTCCATTCGTTGATCCGCTCCAGCGACACCGAATTGTCGAGCTGATAGCCGGAATAGAATTGCACGGCCAAGCAATCGGTGTTGTCTTCGCAATCATAGAAGAACAGCACTTCCTTGCTGCCGTTCAGCCGATATTCGACCATCGGGTCGCCGACCGCATCCGTGGTCAGCTGCGCCGGATAGCCGTTGTTGAAAAAGAAATTCACCAGAGATTGCGGATCAGAGGCGAGAACCTGATCGGCCACGCTGGCAGTGCCGAGCGTGAGAGCCGTTGCGGCACTGGCAATGAACAGGGGTAGTTTCATGAAATAGCTCCCAATAAGTATAGTCGCGCCCAGCTTAAGAGGTTTGGGCGGCAGATCAACCTTTCGTGAAGGGTCAAATTGACCCGTATTTGGATGGCTTCGAAAAAGCGGGCAAGGGTCAGGCCACCAGCGCTTCGGCCTTTTTCAGATCGACACTGACAAGCTGGCTGACCCCCTGTTCGCCCATGGTCACGCCAAACAGCCGGTCCATCCGGCTCATGGTCACGGCGTGGTGGGTGATGACCAAAAAACGGGTTTCGGTGCGATGGGTCATCTCGTCCATAAGGTCGCAGAAACGCGAGACATTGGCGTCATCCAGCGGCGCATCGACCTCGTCGAGCACACAGATCGGGGCCGGATTTGCCAGGAAGACCGCGAAGATCAGCGCCAGCGCGGTCAGCGTCTGTTCGCCGCCCGAGAGCAGGGAAAGCGTTGAGAGTTTCTTGCCCGGCGGCTGACACATGATTTCCAGCCCCGCTTCCAGCGGATCGTCGCTTTCGACCAGCACCAGATTGGCCTCGCCGCCGCCAAAGAGATGGGTGAAGAGCAGTTTGAAATTCGCGTTCACCTGTTCAAAGGCGGTCAGCAGCCGCTCGCGGCCTTCGCGGTTGAGGCTGGAAATGCCTTCGCGCAGGGTGCGGATCGCCTGTTCCAGATCGAATTTCTCGCGTTGCAGCGTGTCGTGCTCGTCCTGCACTTCGCGGGCGTCTTCTTCGGCGCGCAGGTTCACCGCGCCAAGCGCGTCGCGCTGGCGTTTCAGGCGGTTGACGTCATGTTCGATCTGTTCCGATCCGGGCATCTGATCCGGGTCGGCGCCAAGGCTTTCGAGCAGATCGGCGGGCGAGCATTCCTGCTCTTCCTCGATCCGTTCGGCGGCATAGGCCACGGTTTCGCGGGCGGCATCGGCGCGGGCTTCACCCCGGGCGCGGGCCTCGCGGGCTTCACCGGCCAGCCGTTCGCCATCACGTTCCTGCCCCATCGCCTCGCGCAAGGCGCCCTCGGCCCCGGTCAGCACATCCATCGCAGCGGCCCGGCGGGCCTCGGCATCGGCAATGGCTTTTGACAGTTCTTCACGTTTCGCGGCCAGTTCGGCAGGCGCGGCGCTGGCTTCTTTCAATTCGGCTTCCGAGGTGAGCTTGCGCTCGCCCAGCTCGGCAATCCGCTTGCCTGCGCTGTCGAGCCGGTGCCGCCAGCCGGAGATTTCCTTGGTCACCTGCTGCGCCCGTTTCACCCGGGCTTCGCCTTCGCGTTTCAGCTCGTCATGGGCCGAGCGTTTGGCGAGCATCGTCATCCGCGCGGCTTCGACGGTGAGTTTCACATCCTCAACTTCGGCGCGCGCAGTATCGAGATCGGCAAGCTCGCTTGCCGCCTTTTCGGCTTCGCGCAGCCGGGTGCTTGCCGCCAGCGCTTCCTCTTCGTGGCGCGTCACCGCCATGCCGAGGTTTTCCAGCTTGCCCGAAGCGATATTCTGATCGGCCTCGGCCCGCGACAGGGCCCGGCTGGCCTCGGCTGCCGCGCGATCCGCCTCGCGCCGCGCTTCGCGGGCAGATTTGTCGGCGTCATTCGCCCGGGTAAGCTCTTCGCGCAATGCCTCATGCGCCCGCATCGCGCCATCGGCCCGCGCAGAGGCGTGTTCCAGCGCCTGCTTCAACTCTTCCAGCCGGTTGAGCTGTTCGAGCCGCAGCGCGGCGGTTGAGGGCGCGTCTTCTGCCCCGGCGCGGAACCCGTCCCAGCGCCACAGATCGCCCTCAAGGCTGACCAGCCGCTGCCCCGGTTTCAGCGCCGCTTGCAGGCGCGGCCCATCTTCCGGCTCCACCAGCCCAACCTGCGCCATGCGCCGGGCCAGAACTTCGGGCACGGTCACGTGATTGCTCAGCGCCACCACGCCATCGGGCAGGGTTTGCGGCTGGGAATAGCCGGGCAGGGCGACCCAGCCGGAAGGCGCGTCGTCGTCAACAGCCGGCGCGCGCAGATCATCGGCGAGCGCTGCCCCCAGCGCCTTTTCATAGCCCGGGGTCACGCGCAGCACATCGAGGATCTGCCCGCCCTCGCTGGTATCGCGTTCCAGAAGCTTGGCCAGCGCCATCACCTCGGCGCGCAGGGCATTCACTTCGCCTTCAGCTTCGGAGCGTTCGGCGCGGGCATCGGCCTCGCGCCCCTGAGCCTGACCGCGCGCTTCATCCGCCGCCACCAGCGCCGCCTCGGCGGCCTCGGCCTGAGCGTTCGCCTGGTTCTGCGCTGCTTCCGCTGTGGCGAACGCCGTGCGCGAATTTTCCAGCGCCGCTTTGGCCTCGTCCACCGCAGCCCGCGCCCGTGCCGCCTCGGCTTCGCTTTTCTCCAGCGTCTTGCGATTGTCTTCGAGCAGGCGCTGCGCCGATTGGTGGCGGGCGGCGAGCCGGGCAACATCTTCGGTTAGTTGCGACAGGGCGTCTTCCTGCGCGGCGAGCTTGCGCTTGGCTTCGCGGGCTTCCTCGGCGGCCTCTTCCAGCTTGTCGACATGGCCTTCGCTGGCTTTCGCCAGCTCGCCCTGTTCCCATTCCAGCCGCTCGATGGTGTCGCCCGCATCGCGGTTGAGCATTTCCTCGCGCTCGGCATCGGCTTCGAGCTGGGCGATCCGGGCTTTCAGAGTTTCGATCCGGTCCTGCGCCTGAGCTTCCTGATCGGCGAGCTGATCGCGCGAGACCTGAAGCCGTTGCAGCACCGCTGCGGCAATCGCTTCTTCCTCGCGCAGGGGCGGCAGTTTGTCTTCCGCCGCTTGCCGGGCCTTCGCGGCAGCGCGGGCGGCGGCTTCGGCTTTCGACGCCTCGGTGACCCGTTCGGCCAGCGTGCGCTCGGCGGCCAGCCGCGCCTCGTCGGCTTCTTTCCAGCGCCGATAGAGCAGCAGGCCTTCGGCCTTGCGCAGCTCTGCGCCAATCGCCCGGTAACGCGCGGCCTGTTTGGCCTGACGCGCGAGTTGCCCAAGCTGCGCGGCGAGCTGTTCGATCACATCTTCGACGCGCAAGAGATTGGATTCGGTGTTTTTCAGCTTCAGCTCGGCCTCGTGGCGGCGCTGATAGAGGCCGGAAATACCGGCGGCTTCTTCCAGAATGCGGCGCCGGTTTTTCGGCTTGGCGTTGATCAGCTCGGAGATTTGCCCCTGCCGCACCAGCGCCGGGCTATGCGCACCGGTTGAGGCATCGGCAAAGAGCATCTGCACGTCGCGGGCACGCACATCTTTGGAGTTCACCTTATAGGCCGAGCCCGCATCGCGGGTGATCCGGCGGGTGATGTCCAGCGTGTCGCTGTCGTTGAACCCGGCGGGGGCCAGACGTTCGGAATTGTCGATGGTCAGGGCGACTTCGGCAAAATTGCGGGCCGGGCGGGTCGAGGCCCCGGCGAAGATCACGTCTTCCATGCCGCCGCCGCGCATCGCGCTGGCCCGGGTTTCGCCCATCACCCAGCGCAGCGCCTCCAAGAGGTTCGACTTGCCACAGCCATTTGGCCCGACAACGCCGGTCAGCCCGTCGGCAATCACCAGATCGGTGGGGTCGACGAAGCTTTTGAAGCCATTGAGACGAAGCTTGGTGAACCGCAAGCGCGCTGCCCTTTTGTGATTCTTTAGGCTGCGATTGTTGTGGGCAGACTTGGCGGAGTCAACGCAAGCGCTCTGGATATGGGGTTATCCGCAGAGTTATCCACAATATATCGGGGAAACCCGCACCGTTCGGTCATGGCCAGATGCCGCTTTTCACCCTCTCGCTGCCGCAAACTGTCTTGACGGAAGACCCGCGCGCGGGCCACAAGGGCTGCATATGGTTCCCGCCGTGGTGCAAAGCGCCCTGGGAGAATAGGGAATGTGGAGCGGGTGACCCATATCGGGACCCGGAGCCACAGCCGCCCCCGCGACTGTATGCGGAGAGCGCCCGTCACATGCCACTGAGTCCGGCACCGGCCGGATCGGGAAGGCGACGGTGTGCATCGACCCGCGAGCCAGGAGACCTGCCATATCACATCAACCCAACCGTCGGGGAGACGGGAAAAGGAGACAAATATGCATATCGAACCTGGTCTTGTTGACCCCATTAAAATGACCCTCGCCTATGCCACCGCGACTGGTGCTGGCGCTTTCGCTCTGAAAACCGCCTATGACTCGGTGAAAGAACAGGGCGTCACTTCGCTTGCGCTGCGTTCGCTGGCCACCACCGGCCTGGTTCTGACCTTCTTCCAGGTTCTGCCGCATGTGCCGGTTGGCGTGTCGGAAGTGCACCTGATCCTCGGTTCGACCCTGCTGCTGATTTTCGGCGCGGCTCCGGCTGCCATCGGTCTGGCCATGGGCCTGCTCATTCAGGGCCTGTTCTTCGCCCCGTTCGATCTGCCGCAATACGGCGCCAACATGACCACGCTTCTGGTGCCGCTGTTTGCGATCCGCGCTCTCGCGTCCCGCATCATAGCCCCCGAAACCGCCTATGTTGACCTGAAATACCGTCAGGCGCTGGCACTTTCGACCGCTTATCAGGGCGGCATCGTCGCCTGGGTTGCCTTCTGGGCCTTCTACGGTCAGGGCTTCGGCGCTGAAAACATGACCTCGGTCTTCACCTTCGGCGGCGCTTACATGCTCGTCGTGCTGGTTGAACCGCTGGTTGATCTGGCGGTTCTGGGCGCAGCCAAGTCGCTCAAAGGGCTCGAAAAAACCGGCCTCGTCACGCCGCGTCTTTACGCCTGAACTGTTCGCACTTAGCGACGTGATGCGCCGGGGCCTTTTGGCTCCGGCGCCCTCATTTTCGGATGCTGCTATGAAAAAAATTCCCGCTACTGTCATCACCGGCTTTCTGGGTGCCGGTAAAACCACGCTGATCCGCCACCTGCTCGATAATGCAGGCGGCAAACGCATCGCGCTGATCATCAACGAGTTCGGCGATCTCGGCGTTGATGGCGATATTCTCAAGGGCTGCGGCGACGAGACCTGCAGCGAAGACGATATCTTCGAGCTGTCCAATGGCTGCATCTGCTGCACCGTGGCCGAGGATTTCGTGCCCACCATGGAAGCGCTGCTGGCCCGTCCCGATGCGCCCGATCACATCGTCATCGAAACCTCGGGGCTGGCGCTGCCGCAACCCCTAGTACGCGCCTTCCAATGGCCGCAGATCGCCACCCGTGTGACCGTCGATGGCGTGGTCACGGTGGTCGATGGCAAGGCGGTGGATGAGGGGCTGTTTGCTGCCAATCTCGATGCCGTCGAGGCGCAGCGCAAAGCCGATGAAAACCTTGATCACGAAACCCCGCTTTCCGAGCTGTTTGAAGATCAGATCGCGGCGGCGGATATGATTGTGGTGAACAAATCCGATCTTCTGGGTGAAGAAGCCTCGGAAGCGCTGGCGGCGAAGCTGGAAGCCGAAGCCCGCCCCGGCGTGCATGTGGTGCGCTCGGTGATGGGCGTGCTGCCGGTGGAAGTGGTGCTGGGGCAGGGGGCTGAGGCCGAAGCCAATATGGATGGCCGCGAAGAAGGCCACCACCATCATCATGATCACGATGATGACCATGACGACGATCATGACGATCATCACCACCACCATGACCATGATGAGTTTGAAACCTTCGTGGTGGAACGGGCCGAAATCGCTGATCCTGCGGTGTTTTCCGAACAGGTAGCGGCGGTGATCCGGGCGCATGACATTCTGCGGCTGAAAGGCTTTGCGGCGGTCACCGGCAAGCCGATGCGCCTGACATTGCAAGCGGTCGGGCCGCGGATCGACAGCTATTACGACCAGCCCTTCGGCGCGCAGCCCCGGACAACCCGGCTGGTGGTGATTGGCGAAGCAGGGCTGGATCGCGAGGCGATTACCGAGGCGCTCTGCGCATGATCTTTGTCGAACTTGCCAACCCGCTTGACCCGGCGCCCTCGGCCTTGCTGGCCGAGGCACAGGCGCTGCAAGACGAGATCTATCCGCCCGAAGAAAATTTCGCCCTGCCCACCGAAGCGCTGGCGGCGGATGATATCCGCTTTTTCGCCGCGCGTGAGGGCGAGGAGCTGCTGGGGGTCGGGGCGGTCAAACTGCATGAGAGCTATGGCGAGGTGAAGAGCATGTTCACCGCGCCTGCGGGCCGGGGCAAAGGCATTGCCGCCGCCATTTTGCGGGCAATCGAAGACATCGCCCGCGACGAGGGCAAAGCCCATCTGCGCCTTGAAACCGGCGATGAGCTGGAAGCGGCCGTGCGGCTCTATAATCGCTTCGGCTTCACCCGCTGCGGCCCGTTTGGCGATTACCAGGATAACGGCTCGTCCCCTGATCTTTGGCCTTTTGCGCAGCGGCGGCTTTCATCCGGGCCAGCAGCTCGGCTTTGGTCTCGCGCGCGCCAAAGGGGTTTTTGTTGGTGCCGCGCGCATTATGCTCAGCATGTTTCGGGGCGTTCTTGCCGATTTTCGGCGCGCCTGCGGCTTTGTAATCCATGGAATGGGTCTTTCATCAGGGCGCCTTGCGCGCCGTTTCGCTTCGGCTCATGCCCGAAATCGCACGATTGCACAAGCTAGGAGCATCTGATGCACCTTCTCGCCGCCACACCCGGGCAGATTGATACTGGCAAGGATGCTGTCGATCTGGGGCAGACGCCCGCCGATCTGGTGTTCATCTCGGCGGCTGATACCGAGCTGGCAGCGCTGTCGGTGGCGCGGGCCGAGATGGAGCGCGCGCCGGAGCTGCGGCTCGCCAATCTCACTCATCTGTCCCATCCTATGAGCGTCGATCTGCATATCGAAAACTGCGCGCGGGGTTCGAAACTGGTGATCGCCCGGGTACTCGGCGGCTTGGGCTATTGGCGCTATGGCGTCGAGCAATATGCGGCGCATCTGTATGAGGCCGGTGTGCCGCTGGCGCTGCTGCCGGGCGATGACAAACCCGACCCCGATCTAAGGCGGCTGTCGACGGTTTCCGATGAGGATTATGACGCGCTTTGGGCCTATCTGGTCGAGGGCGGGCCGGAAAACGCCACCAATCTGCTGAGCTATGCCGGTGCGATGCTGGAGGGCGGCGAAAAGCCGACCCCGGCCAAACCGCTGCTGCGCGCCGGGGTATTCTGGCCCGGCGCGGGGATGGCCGATCTGGAGACCGTGCGCGAGAGCTGGACCGAGGGCGCGCCGGTCGTGCCTTTCATCTTCTACCGCGCGCTGCTGGAAGGCGCCGGCCTGCACCCCGTCACCCGCCTGACCCGGGCGCTGATCAAACGCGGGCTGAACCCGCTGCCGATCTTTGTCGCCTCGCTGAAAGATCCGGTTTCGGTCGCCACGCTTGAGGCCCTGTTCAGCGCCGCCCCGCCCGCCGTGATCCTCAACGCCACATCCTTTGCCGTCGGCACGCCCGATGGCGCCGATGGCCCGGCGAACCCGCTGGTGATGGGGGCCGCCTGCGAAGCGCCGGTGTTTCAGGTGGTGCTGTCGGGCAGTTCGGAGGAGGCCTGGGAAGAGGGGCTGACAGGGCTGTCGGCCCGCGACATCGCGATGAATGTGGCGCTGCCTGAGGTCGATGGCCGGGTGCTTACTCGGGCGATCAGCTTCAAGGGGGAGGCGTTTTTCGATGAGGCCACCCAATGCCCCATCGCCGCCTATCAGTCCCGCGAAGACCGGGTGAGTTTCGTCGCCGATCTGGCCGCCAACTGGGCAAGTCTGCGCACCACGCCGGAAGGGGATCGCAAGGTTGCGCTGGTTCTGGCGAATTATCCCAACAAGGATGGGCGGCTGGCCAATGGCGTCGGCCTCGATACCCCCGCTGCCACGGTTCACGCGCTGCAGCTCTTGAAAACCGCTGGCTACCGGGTGGATACCCCGCCGGAAAATTCCGACGCGCTGATGCAGGCGGTGATGGCGGGGCCGACCAACTGGCTGACCGACCGGGCCGAGCGGCGCGGCGGTGTGACACTTAGCCTTGAGGCTTACCAAGCTCATTTCGATGCCCTGCCGGATACTGTGCGCGAGGCGATCACCAGCCGTTGGGGTGCGCCGGAGGCCGATCCTTTTGTCGAGCCGGGCGTGGGCTTCAAGCTCTCGGTGCTCAGCTACGGCAATGTCACCGTCGGGTTGCAACCGGCGCGGGGCTACAACATCGACCCGACCGATACCTATCACTCGCCGGACCTCGCACCGCCGCATAACTACCTCGCCTTCTATTTCTGGCTGCGCCATCAGCAAGGCGCGCAGGCCATCGTGCATATGGGCAAGCATGGCAACCTTGAATGGCTGCCGGGCAAAGCGCTGTCGCTCTCGGCCGAGTGTTTCCCCGAGGCGGTGCTGGGGCCGATGCCGCATGTCTATCCGTTCATCGTCAACGATCCGGGCGAGGGCACGCAGGCCAAACGCCGGGCGCAGGCGGTGATCGTCGATCACCTGACCCCGCCGCTCACCCGCGCCGAAACCTATGGCCCGCTGCGCGATCTCGAAGCGCTGGTGGATGAATATTACGAGGCGGCGGGGGTGGACCCGCGCCGTATCGACCATCTGCGCCGCGAAATCCTGTCGCTCTCCGCCGTCACCGGGCTTGATGCCGATGTGGGGATGAGCGGCACGGATGAGGATAGCGATCTGGCCAAGCTCGACGCTTATCTTTGCGAACTCAAGGAAGCGCAGATCCGCGACGGGCTGCATATTTTCGGCCAAAGTCCCGAGGGGCGGCTTGAACGTGATCTGTTGCAAGCGCTGGTCCGGGTGCCGCGCGGCGCGGGCGAGGGGGGCGATGCCTCGCTCATCCGCGCGCTGGCGGCTGACCTTGATTTGGGCACCGATCCGCTCGATTGCGATATGGCCGCGCCCTGGACCGGCCCGCGCCCTGATGTGCTGGAAGGCCCCGGTGGCTGGCGAAGTCATGGCGACACCGTCGAGCGGCTGGAATTGTTAGCATCAAGGCTTATCGACGGCGAAGCCACTGCACCGGGCCCGGCCAGCGCCGCCGTGATTGAGGCGATTGAAAGCCATATCCGCCCCACCCTGCGCGCCTGCGGGCCTGACGAGGGGCAGGGGCTGCTGACCGCTCTGGCCGGGAAATTCCTCGCCCCGGCCCCCTCTGGGGCCCCCACGCGCGGGCGGCTCGATGTGCTGCCGACGGGCCGGAATTTCTATTCCGTCGACACCCGCGCCGTGCCCAGCCCCACCGCTTGGGCGCTGGGCTGGAAATCGGCCAATCTGCTGATCGAGAAATATCTGCAAACCCATGGCGACTGGCCGCGCTCGATGCTCGTCACCGCCTGGGGCACCGCCAATATGCGCACCGGCGGCGATGACATTGCGCAGGCACTGGCCCTGATGGGGGTGAAGCCCCAATGGGAAGGCGCCAACCGCCGCGTCACCGGGTTTGAGATCATCCCCGCCACCGCGCTGGGCCGCCCCCGCGTCGATGTCACCCTGCGGGTCTCCGGCTTCTTCCGTGACGCTTTCCCCGGTCTCATCGCGCTGGTCGACAGCGCCGCCCGCGCGGTGATGGCGCTGGACGAATCCGATGAAGACAACCCCGCCGCCGCCCGCGCCCGCGCTGGTGAAAGTGCCGCGCGGGTCTATGGTTCCAAACCCGGCGCTTACGGCGCCGGGCTGCAGGCGATGATCGATGAGCGGCTGTGGAAAACCAAGGCCGATCTGGCCGATGCCTATCTCGAATGGGGCGGCTATGCCTATGGCGCCGGGGCCGAAGGTGAGCGCGACCGCGACGGCTTCGAGGCCCGCCTCAGCCAGACCGAAGCCATCGTGCAGAACCAGGACAACCGCGAGCACGACCTGCTCGACAGCGACGATTACTACCAGTTCGAAGGCGGCGCGGCGGCGGCGGTTTCCACCCTGCAAGGCCGCGACCGACCGCTCTATCACAACGACCATTCCCGCCCCGAGCGCCCGCTGATCCGCACGCTGGATGATGAAATCGCCCGCGTGGTGCGTTCGCGCGTGGTGAACCCGAAATGGATCGAAGGGGTCAAGCGCCACGGCTACAAGGGGGCTTTCGAGATCGCCGCGACGGTCGATTACATGTTTGCCTTTTCCGCCACCACCGGGGCGGTGAAAAGCCACCATTTCGATCTGGTCTATGATGCCTTTCTAGAAGATGATGACACGCGGGAGTTCATCGAAGAGCACAACGCCCCGGCGCTGGCCGAGATCGCTGCACGGCTGGAAGAGGCCATCGAACGG
>JARRIY010000055.1:0-11970 GCA_037379985.1 Maritimibacter sp. | reverse complement strand
CCTTTATGCGAATTTCCTGGAACTCAACCCTGCCTAACATCTTCCAAAGATGCACGTCATCATGGGTTTTCAGCAGCATCGTCGCCTTGCGCCTGAATGCATCAAGCTCCCCTCTGCTCAGCAGCATCTCGCAATGCTGGCGATCGGCATCAGATAGCGGGGTCTGCACCATCAGCGCAAACGGGGTCTGGCGGTCATGATGGGTCAAAGGGCACCTTTCCTGTCTCTGTCAGCCGCCTTTTGGCAGCTCGAACACAGGCAGTATCGGCATTTCCGATGGAAAATTGGTAAACAGAGAGGAAATCCCGGGGAGATTTGAGCTATTAGCCCCTCACCCGAAGCTGCGCCCGATCCAGACCAGCGCCACACCGGCAGCCACGGCCACCAGCCCAATCATCCGGCGTTGCTCTTGGCTGAGCGCGGCCATCATTTCGACCAGGCTGTCGAGGCGCGAAGGGGCCAGTGCGAACACCAGCCCCTCGATCACCAGCACAAGGCCGAAGCCAAGTGCCAGCCAACTCATTGCAGCGCCTCACTACCCGCGCCAACGCCTTCCCCGGCCGAGGATTTCAGATAGTTGAAAAACTCGCTGTCGGGTGAAATCACCATGGTCGAATTCGATCCCTTCAGGCTCTCCTCATAGGCTTTGAGCGAGCGATAGAAGGCAAAGAATTCAGGGTCACGGCCAAAGGCTTCGGCGAAAATCGCGTTCCGCTTGGCATCGGCCTCACCCCGGGTGATATCGGCCTGCTTCTGCGCTTCCGAAGTGGTTTCAACCACGGTCCGATCCGCCTGTGCCCGCAGCCGCTGCGCCGCTTCCTTACCGCGTGCGATCTCGTCTGCGGCTTCCCGCTGACGTTCGGCCCGCATCCGGTCAAAGGTGGCGGCAAGGTTCTGCTTCGGCAGATCGGCGCGCTTGATCCGCACGTCGATGATGTCGATGCCCAGCGCCAGCGCCTCAACCCGCGCCTTGTCGCGGATCTGGTTCATCAGGATCACCCGGTCAGCCGAGAGCACGGCCCCGGAATCCACCTGCCCCAGCACCTCGCGCAGCTGCGCATTGAGGATCCGTTGCAGACGGGTTTTGGCACCGGGAATACCCGAAGCTCCAACCGCTTTACGGAACTGCTTGGCATCAGCAATTTTCCAGCGCGCGAACGCATCGACAACCAACCGGCGATCGTCAGCCGGGGTCACTTCCAGCGGCTGGGTGTCCAGCGGCAGGATGCGGTCGTCATATTTCGCGATCTCATGCAGGACCGGAACCTTGAAATACAGCCCCGGCTCGGTGATCTCAGCGGTCACTTCACCAAACCACAGCCGAAGCGCCTTTTCGCGTTCATCGACGATGTAAAAGCTGTTCAATGCCAGAACGAGCGCCACAACCAGCGCGCCCAGTGCGATATAACTACGTCGCATCAGTTCGACCCTCCGGTGGTATTGGCGCTGCTGGACGACGGTGTCGTACTGCGCAATTCGCTAAGCGGCAGATAGGGCACCACGCCCTGCCCGCTTTCGGCACTCGGGTCGATGATGACCTTGTTCACGCCCGAAAGCACCCGCTGCATGGTTTCAAGATAAAGCCGCTTGCGGGTCACATCCTCGGCTTTGACATATTCGTCATAAACAGCAATGAACCGCGCCGCTTCACCTTCGGCTTCGTTGACCACCTGCGCGCGGTAGGCTTCGGCCTGTTCCAGCGTCTGGGCGGCTTGCCCTCGCGCCCCGGCGATCACCTGGTTGGCATAGGCATCGGCCTGTTTCTGCAACGTGTCGCGTGTCTGTTCCGCCGCCTGCACTTCGCGGAAGCTGTCGATCACCTCGCTGGGCGGGTCGGCGCGGTCAAAGTTGACCCGCACGATATTCACCCCGGATTCGTAGGTATCGAGCGTTTCCTGAATGAGCGTTTGCAGCTCTTGGGCAATCGCACCCCGATCCCGGTTCAGCACCGGCGCCAGGTCCGAGCGGCCAATGATCTCGCGCATCGCCGATTCCGACACAGCGGTGATCGTGTCGACCGGATCAGCCAGGTTGAACACGAACTCCTCGATATTGCCGATATTCCAGACCACCTGAAAATCGATATCAACGATATTTTCATCGCCGGTCAGCATCAGCCCCTGATCGGTGCCGGTGCCAATATCAATCGTGTTTTCACGGGTAACCGGGAAAATCTCTTTGGTTACAACCGGCCAAGGGGCAAAGTTCAGCCCCTCGGTGCCGACCTTGTAGCGCTTGCCGTACATCAGTTCGACCGACTGTTCCGAGGTATCAACGCGATAGAACGAGGCCATGCCCCAAACCACAACCGCCGCCAATGCCAGCAGCATGACGCCGCCCCGGCCGATCTTCGGCCCGGCACCACCGCCAGAGCCGCCGCCACGACGCGCGTTGCCATTGCCACCGCCCATCAGCACTTGCAGCCGTTCCTGGCCTTTCTTCATCAACTCTTCAATTTCCGGAATCTGCGGCCCGTCAGGGCCTTCGCCCGGACGTCGGCCACCGCCGTTACCGTTACCGTTGTCGCCGCCTGAGCCGCCACGGTTGCCACCGCCGCCCCAGGGACCGCCACTATCACTGGCCATCAAATATGTCCTCTCTTTGCGTCAAAGCGCCCGGGGGCAATCTGAACCCGCCCCCCTGCAATTTCAACCCGCCAGCCCGGTTATGAGCTGCGAGTCGGTTGTTTCATCAGCACAATCTCTTCGGCCATGGTCGGATGCACCGCCACGGTCGCGTCGAAATCGGCTTTGGTTGCGCCCATCTTGATCGCCACGGCGGCAAGCTGGATCATCTCGCCCGCCCCCGGTGCCACAATATGACAGCCCAGCACTTTCTGGGTTTCCTGGCTGACGATCAGTTTGAACAGCACCCGTTCGGAGCCGTCGATAAAGCTGGTCTGCATGGGCCGGAACGCAGCGCAATAAACATCGATGCAGTCCTGCTCGCGCGCCTGCTCTTCGGTCAGGCCTACCGAGCCGTATTCCGGCTGGGTAAACACCGCCGAGGGCACCAGATCATGATCGGGCTTGGTCGGGTTGCCGTTGAACACGGTTTCGACAAAGGCCATGCCTTCGCGGATCGCCACCGGCGTCAGGGTGATCCGGTTGGTCACATCGCCCACTGCATAGATCGACGGCACCGAGCTTTGCCCGTAATCGTCGATCACCACCTCGCCCCAGCGGCCAAGTTTAACGCCCGCCTCTTCCAGCCCCATCCCTTTGGTATTGGGATGACGGCCGGTGGCGTAAAGCACCTGATCAAACACGTCTTCGCGCCCATCGGTGCCTTTCACCCAGATCTTGCCGTCGCGCCGCTCCATGCGTTCGACTTCAAGCCCCACATGCAGATCCACGCCATGGCCGCGAATGATTTCGGCCAGATGCCCGCGCACCTCATCGTCAAAGCCACGCAGGATCTGCGCGCCGCGATACCACTGCGCCACATGCGCACCGAGGCCTTTGAAGATCGTGGCGAATTCACAGGCAATATAGCCGCCGCCGACGATCAGAATGCGCTCGGGGAATTTTTCCAGACTGAACACCTCATTCGAGGTAATCGCCATCTCCGCCCCCGGGGTGGTCGGCACATAGGGCACGCCGCCGGTCGCCAGCAGGATGTGCTTCGCCGTCACCTCTTCACCGGTCGACAGCGCCACCGTATGGGCGTCTTTCAGCGTCGCGCGGGCGTTGTAGATGGTAGCCCCCGACTTCCCCAGATTGGTGCGATAAATACCTTCCAGCCGGTCAAGCTCCGCATGAAGCTTCGGGCGGAACTTGTCCCAGTTGAAACTGCCGCCCTCATAGTCCCAGCCATAGCGCCGGGCTTCTTCCACCGCCGGACCGTAATGCGACGCAAAGACCATGAGCTTTTTCGGCACGCAGCCCCGGATCACGCAGGTGCCGCCCATGCGAAACTCTTCGGCCAGCGCCACTTTCGCACCGCCTTCAGCTGCCACACGGCCAGCACGCACCCCGCCTGACCCGCCACCGATCACAAAAAGATCATAGTCGAACTTGCTCATTTTCTTACCTTATTTCCTGCCCGCGCCCATTTTCGGCACGCGATATTCCAGTTTCGGCAGCCGCTCTTTCAGCGCCGCAATCAGCTCTTCACTCGCCTCTGTCCCGATCAGCCCGGTCGAGATCGGCAAAAGCTGCGCCTTACCGCCGGTGCCAGAGCTGACCATCAGCGCGCCCAGCTTGTGACCCGGGCTGATCGCATGGGAATGGATCGCGCTCCAGTCAGCATGCATCTTGCGCCCCGTCGCGAGGCAAATATCGACGCCCGACACACCAAGGCGCACAACCCAGCGCTGCCGTGTCAGCCCCAGGAGGCTATAGATCACCATGCCCCCCGCCAGCGCCGTGATCCCCCACCAAAAGCCCGATTGCTGAAGCGCGGAATAGCTGCTCGACACCATGGTCACGATGCCGATCAGCACCACCATCAGGCGTCGCACCTGCCATTTCTTCTGCACTGGAAAGACCTTATCCTGCATCAGATATCCCGGAAAATGTTGTCGTCATCCGCAAACAGGATCTGATCCTCCTGATGGGTGCCCTCATTGATGTCCACAATTTCAACGCGACCGGACTGGTGCCCGATCACAACCTTGTCACAGATATCTATGAACAGCCCATTTTCAACCACACCGGGGATCTGATTGAGGATCAGCGCCAGTTTGCGGGCATCGCCAATGCGTTCAAGATGCAAATCAATAATGTGATTGCCCTCATCGGTCATGAACGGCGCATCGCCATTCATCCGCAGCGTGCCGCTCTGCCCCAGCACATCAAAGCTGCCAAGGCTTTCCTCGATCAGGGCTTTCGTGGTCTGCCAGCCAAAGGGGATCACTTCCAGCGGCAGCGGATAGGCCCCCAGATGCTGCACATGTTTTGACGGATCGGTGATCACCACCATCATATCGGTGGCCGTCGCCACGATTTTTTCCTGCAGCAGCGCGCCGCCGCCGCCCTTGATCAGGTTGAGGTCGTCGTCAAATTCGTCGGCCCCGTCGATGGTCAGATCCAGCCAGCGCGCCTCATCAAGGCTCACCACCTTGATGCCCACATCGCGGGCCAGTTCGGCGGTGCGGGTCGAGGTCGGCACGCCGCTGATATTCAGCCCTTCTTCGCGCACCCGCTCGCCCAGCGCACGCACCATCCAGGCGGCGGTCGAGCCGGTTCCCAGCCCCACCCGCATCTTGTCTTCAACAAAATCCACAGCGCGTTTGGCGGCGACGAATTTTGCGGTGTCTATCGGTGACAGATTGGCGCTCATCCCGACTCCCTCCCAAGGTTTTCCTGCTTATAGGAAAATTGCCGCCCCGGGGCGAGTAGCAAATGCCCCAGCATCGGCCCATGGCCTGCCCTACACGGCTGGACGGCAGGCTGCGACAAAGTGTCGGTTTTGGCGGCGATACAGGTGGGGCTTAAAGGCAGAGTGCCCAAAACCGGCCAGCCTGGAGAATCGCGCGCATGTTCCTTTCGGTCTTTGACATTTTCAAAATTTCGATCGGTCCGTCCTCCTCGCATACGATGGGGCCGATGGTGGCGGCTGGCCGTTTTCTGGAGCGGATGCGCGAAAGCCATTTCACCATTCACGGCGCGCGGGCGCATCTATATGGCTCGCTGGCCTTTACCGGCGTCGGCCATGCCACCGACCGCGCCACGATCCTGGGGCTCGCGGGCTTTACCCCCGATGTGTTTGACGCCGAAGCCGCCGAGGCTGAGCTGGCGCGGATCACAGCCGAGAAAACCCTGCATCCCGAAGGGCTGGGCACGCTGACCTTTGACCCGGCGCATGACATCATCTTTGATCGCGGCGCACCGCTGCCCGGCCACCCCAATGGCATGGTGCTGTCGGGGCTCGACGCGCAAGGCGACGTGATCCTGCAAGAAACCTATTATTCCATCGGCGGCGGCTTCGTGGTCACGGAAGAGGAAATGTCGCATGAGGCCGAGTTTGACGCCCGCGACGCGCGCATCATCCCCTACCCGTTCGAGACCGCGGCTCAGATGCTGCAAATGGCCGCCGATAGCGGGCTGTCGATTGCCGAGATGAAACGCACCAACGAGCTGGTGCTGCATAGCCGGGACGAGCTGGATAAGGGCATCACCAAGATCTGGGAGGTGATGAACAATTGCATCGAGCGCGGGCTGGCCACTGATGGCATCCTGCCCGGCGGGCTGAAAGTGCGCCGCCGCGCCAAGGCGATCCATGAACAGCTTGTGGCCGAAGCCGGGCTCAACATCACCCCGCCCCATACCGCCAATGAATGGATGGGCGTCTATGCGATGGCGGCGAATGAAGAAAACGCGGCGGGCGGTCAGGTGGTCACGGCCCCGACCAATGGCGCAGCCGGGGTGATCCCGGCGGTGATCCGCTATTGGCTCGATCACGTGCCCGGCGCGCATCTGTCGCAAATGCCCGAATTCATGCTCACCGCTTCGGCAATTGGCGGGCTGATCAAGCACAACGCGTCGATCTCCGGCGCCGAAGCAGGCTGTCAGGCCGAGGTTGGCTCTGCCGCCGCGATGGCCGCCGCCGGGCTGGCGGCTGTGATGGGCGGCACCCCGATGCAGATCGAAAACGCCGCCGAGGTGGCGCTGGAGCATCATCTGGGCATGACCTGCGACCCGGTGAACGGCCTCGTTCAGGTGCCCTGTATCGAGCGCAACGGGCTGGGGGCGTTGAAAGCCGTGTCTGCCGCCGCTCTGGCCCTGCGCGGCGATGGCACCCATTTCATGCCGCTTGATAACTGCGTGCAGGCGATGTTCGAGACCGGGCAGGATATGAGCGAGAAGTATAAAGAGACCGCGCTTGGCGGCCTCGCCGTCAACGTGCCGAACTGCTGACCGCTTCAATCGCCGCGCTCAGCGCAGAGCGCGGCAACAAGACCAGCAGCCCCGGCCCGCTCACCGATATCTCGACATCCTCAGACACGGCACGGTTCGACGTGCCCACCCGCGCCCATGGGGCCAGCACCAGCGGGTCCAGCGGATATTCCAGCCCGCTGGATCGCACTTCGACCTCGGCCATCGGAAACAATGACACCCGCAACCCCGGCGTAACCCGCAGCCTGACATTATCCGCGACGTGGAAACAGACATCGTGCTCGCCCACCAGAATCACCCGGCTCTCGGCGCGGCGCACCAGCACATTGTAACAGGCCAGTTCATGATCGGCCCGCCGCCCCATGAACCCCGCACCGAGAATCAGTGGGGTCTCAAGATTGCGGATCGCCTTGTCGAAATCGGTGCTGTCCTGCTCGGAAATCTCGTGAATTATGGCCGGATCAAGCCGCGCCCGGTCTTCCGCAGCGATGGAATCCATATCGCCCAGCACCAGTTTCGGCATCAATCCCAGAGCCAGTGCCGCACCGGCCCCGCCATCGCAAGCCACCAGATTCGGGGCCACTTTCAGCAATTCGGAAACAGTCTCAGGGCTCAGCGCCCCTCCGCCGAGCAGCGTTACATTCGTCTCAAAGCGTGCAAAATGCTCTGTCATCTGCTCAACTGTTTCCGTTTTGGCACCTGTTCACATTCCCGCCGCGAAAAAACACCACAGATTTCCCGGTTTTGTGAAAGTTCTCGAAACGAAACATGGTAAACATGGTCCCAAGCTGGATCGGGGGAGAAAGCGAATTTAAGTCATGGTGAGCACCAACAGGATACTCACAGTTTCGTATGGCACTTTCAGCTGCACGCTGGAAGGCTTTGACGATCCGTTTTCGACGATGAAGTCGATTTCAGAGTATTTCCGCGACCTGGCGGCGGATGATCGCTATTTCGGCGCGGAACCGCCAACGCCGGATGCAGAGATGCTGCACCGGATTGCCGAACGTGAAATTCAGCGTCGTGTCGAGGCGCGGGTAAGTGATGGGGCCGTTATTCTGCGGCAAACCGATCACGACACCCCGGCCCTGACCGATAGCGACGCCAAAACGCCGACCGGCGAGATCGACAGCACGGCGCAGGTTGAGGCTGCCGAGGCTGATGATCAGGTTGACGATCAGGCCGCGCGGGACGCCGAAGAACAGGCTCGTAAAGAGGCTGAGGAAAAGGCGGCGCGCAAAGCCGAGAAAGCCGAGCGCAAGCGCGCCAAGCAGGAAGCCGAACGCAAGCAGGCGGAAGAAGAAGCCGAACGCAAGCGCGCGGAAGAAGAAGCTGCGCAGAAGGCTCAGGAAGAAGAAGCCCGCAAAGCTGCGGAAGCCGAGGCCGCCCGGATCGCGGCCGAGGAAGAAGCTGCGCGCAAAGCCGCCGAAGAAGAGGCTGCCAAAGAACAAGCTGAGCGTGAAGCCGAAGAAAAAGCCCGTAAAGAAGCTGAAGAGGCGCGCGCCGAAGCCGCCCGCAAAGCTGCTGCCGAGCAGGATGAAGAAGAAGCCCCGAGCCATACGGCTGAGGTTGTCTCGCTGAAATCCGACAGCATCGCAGCCAAGCTCCAGCGTCTGCGCGCGGTTGTGGCCGAGAGCGAAGCCAGCACGGCCTCCGATGATTACGAAGAAGACGGTGCGCAGGATTACCTCGACGAAAACCCGCTGAGCGCACATCTGGCCGAAACGCTGGCCGATGACGCCAAAGCCGAAGAAGACACCATCGCCGACGATGACGCGGATGAATATGACGAACCCGGCACCGACGACACCGCGTCGATCAGTGCCGTGCTCAACATGATGGCCGCGCATAACACCCAGGATGAGGCTGATCAGCCTGCCGAAGCGCAGGACGTTGCTCCGGAACAAGACGAGGCAGAGCAAGACGAGTCGGAACAAGAAGAAACGGCGCAGGACGAAGCAGAGCAAGACGAGGCCGAGACGACCGAAACGGCTGACGCCGCCGAGGCGGAAGAAAAGCCGGAAGCGCCCAAAGCCCCGATCGCTCAGATCGTCCGCGTCCGCCGCGCCCCCGCCCCTGCTGCGCCTGCTGAAGAAGCTGAAGCACAGCCTGAAGCCGATCAGGATGCCGAGCAACCGGAACAGGCCGAAGCCGAGCAAGAGGAAGCTGCGCAAGAAGACGCCCCCAAAGCGGAAAAAGACAGCTACGACTATGATGACGACGTAATCGACGATGACTCCGATGACTTCACGGTCAATCTGGACGAATTCACCGTGCCCGGCGTCAAAAACAGCTCGCTGTCCGATGAGGACGAAGCCGAACTGACCGCCGAGCTGGCCGAGGTTCAGGAAGAAGTCCTGGCGATGCGTGCCGCCATGGAAGCCCAAAAGGCTGCCAAGGCAGACGTGGATCAGACCGAAACTGAAAGCCCGGCAGAAGACGAAGATGCGTCGGATGCCCTGATCGCCCGGATCGCGGCAGCGTCGGATGAACCCGCCGAATCGCAAGCCGAAGCCGAAACGGCCGAAGCCGAGCTGGAAGAAACCGACGAAGAGCAATCCGAACCTCTGCCGGTGGAACCGGAAGAAGCTCCGGCCAACCGGATCCTGCGTCAGCCGTCGCAACGGACCGCCTTTGACGAGCATAATGTGCCGCATGGTGATGCGGCCCTTGAGCGCATTCTGGAAAAGACCAACACCAAACTGGAAAGCAGCGAAGTATCCCGCCGCCGTTCGGCCATTCAGCATCTGAAAGCTGCGGTGCAAGCCACCAAAGCCGACGTTGATGAGCAAGGCGAAAGCGCGTCGGATCATCAGGAAGACGCGCGCGAAGCTTTCCGCGACGATCTGGCCAAAGTGGTGCGTCCGCGCCGCCCGACCAGTGGCTCCACTGAACGTGTGGCCCGTCGTCTGGCGCCGCTGGTTCTGGTGTCGGAACAGCGTATCGACGAAACCCCGGTCAGCGAACCGCGCCCTGCCGCCGCCAGCGGCATGCCGGTGCGTCCGCGTCGGATCACCAAGGGCAACCTGGCGCTGTCTTCGGAAGAAGATCAGGATATCGGTTTTGAACTCGATGATGATGCACAAGTGCTCATCGACGGGTTCCGCGCTTTCCTCGACACGCAGGAAATCGCCACCGACGATAATCTGGTCGAAGCCGCCATGGCTTACATGACTCAGGAAGTCGGCCGCGCCAGTGCCGCGCGTTCGCAGCTCACCGCGCTGGTGGCCTCCGCCACCGATATGACCCGCGAAGAAGCGCTGCGCTGCTTTGGCCAGCTTCTGCGTTCGGGCATGATCATGCGCGTCCGCCGTGGCGCTTACGTGCTGACCGAAACCAGCCGCTTCTTCGATGCCGACGCATAAACCGGCAGATCAGCCAAAAAGAAAGGGCGCCCTCGCGGCGCCCTTTTTTGTTTCTGCTTTGGCGTGTTAGCCGTTGCTCTCTTCATCCGGGTCAGGCTTGGCGACGCCGAGAAAGAGTTTCTTCAGCGGCAGCGCCCAAATCACGCCGAGGCCAACATAGATGATCAGCTCCACCAGCACCGGCGGGCGATCAAACAGGTTCACCAGGCTGACAGCGGCAACGATATAGGCCGGCACGCCAAGCACCAGCACCAGAATCGCCAGCCGTTTGCGGGTCTTGAACGTCATCAGTCAGCAAACGGGTCGGTGACAAGGATGGTGTCGTCGCGCTCAGGGCTGGTCGACAGCAGCGCCACCGGGCAATCGATCAGCTCTTCGATATGACGGACATATTTGATCGCGTTGGCCGGCAGATCGTTCCAGCTCCGTGCGCCCTCGGTCGATTCCGACCAGCCCGGCATTTCCTCATAGATCGGTTTGCAACGTGCCTGCTGATCGGCGGCGGTGGGCAGATAATCTAGCCGGGTACCGTCAAGATCGTAGCCAACACAGATTTTCAGGGTTTCAAACCCATCGAGCACGTCGAGCTTGGTCAGCGCGATGCCGTTGACGCCCGAAGTCTGGCAGGTCTGCCGCACCAGCGTGGCGTCAAACCAGCCGCAGCGACGTTTCCGCCCGGTGGTGGTGCCCCATTCATGGCCGCGCACGCCCAGCCGCTCGCCATCATCGTCAAACAGCTCGGTCGGGAACGGGCCTTCGCCCACCCGGGTGGTATAGGCCTTCACAATGCCCAGCACGAAATCAATCGCCCCCGGCCCGATGCCGGTGCCGGTGGCCGCCTGCCCTGCGATCACGTTCGACGAGGTAACAAAGGGATAGGTGCCGAAATCAATATCCAGCAGCGCGCCCTGTGCGCCTTCAAACAGGATCATTTGCCCGCCTTGCGCTGTTCGTTCAGCACTTTCCAGACCGGGGCGGCGTATTTCAGAATCTCCGGCGCGATCTCGCGCAGCTTGACCAGCAGCGCCTCACGATCCACCGGCTCCAGCCCGAGGCCAGAGCGCAGCGCATTGTGGTGCACCAGCGCCCGGTCCACCCGCAGCTCCAGCGTGGCATCGTCGGCCAGATCGGCCACCCGGATCACCCGGCGCCCCACTTTATCTTCATAGGCCGGACCAATGCCGCGCCCGGTGGTGCCGATCTTGGCGACAGAATTCTGCGCCTCGCGGGCCCGGTCCAGCTCGCCATGGAACGGCAGGATCAGCGGCGCGTTTTCCGCGATCATCAGGTTTTCCGGGGTGATCTCGACCCCCTGCTTGGCAATCGCCGCGATCTCGCTGACCAGATGCCACGGATCGAGCACCACGCCATTGCCAATGACCGAGAGCTTACCGCCACGCACCACGCCCGAAGGCAGCGCATTCAGCTTGTACACCTCGCCGTCGATAACCAGCGTATGGCCGGCATTATGACCGCCCTGAAAGCGACACACCACATCGGCGCGCTCCGAGAGCCAATCCACAAGCTTTCCCTTGCCTTCGTCGCCCCATTGAGCGCCCACGACAACTACGTTGGCCATTCTATCCTCCGGTGAAGAAACCGGGCCACCTATAGCGAAGGTCGCGCCGGGGTGGAACCGGAATCTGATTGCCGCATTGCGATGACCTCATTGCCTCGCGGTTTAGACAAGGAATCGTCACATTGCCGATACACAGTCCGACCTTAGACGAACGGCATTTTAGCAATACATTCTGGTTGGACTCATG
>JARRIY010000054.1:0-12052 GCA_037379985.1 Maritimibacter sp. | reverse complement strand
CGGCTGGTGCCCGACCCGTGAATGATGACCGCTCCCGGAAATGGCCCATCGCCGTCGGGAAGAAACAACATCCCGCCAAGAAGGAGATCGCCGTTGAGGAAACTGATTTCGTCATATTCCAACTGGTCAAGCGTCGGGCCGGTCAAGGGATGACGCGAGAAGTCCTTGAATGCGCGAGGGGCCATGACGAGCAATACCAGGCCCACCGAAATCGCGAGGAAAGCGAATAACACGCGACGCATATCCGGGCTCCTTGTCCTGAGGTGCCGCAAACGCGGCGCCATTCCTATCCAGTTCAAGTTTGGCTGGTTTGTGTCGCAGCATCAATATGCAGGGCCCGCTCTCTGAATCCTGACCCCATTCTCGCGTCGGTTGGCGCGGGATAGGCTGGGCTCGTTCCGGCAATGCGGTGGTGCGGTATTTCTGCTCACTTCACCCAAAGTGCCCACGTCGCGAACGGCCCAGAGCTGCCGTTCAGCTTGCATTGATCATGCTGCTATGCGGCCCGCCATTGCGGTCATTGGAGCATCTCGCGGCATTTCAGGAAGATGAAGGTCGAGAGCGCAGGCAAATCGGAAATTCGCGGCCCAGCTATTGGGCGGCTGCTGCGAATGCCTTTACGCAAGCCTCTGCCCGATCTATTGAGGTCTTACGCAGGGGAGTCCCGCTTAGGGGACTGAGAGGCTGACAGGGAGCAATCCCGGTGACGCGACCCTTTGAACCTGACCCAGTTGATACTGGCGTAGGAAGCTAAGGGCGCATTGCCATTCGTGGTCTGTGCGACCTGAACAGAAGGCGTATTCCGCCTTCGGCTCCTCCCCACGCTCATCTGGTGTTTTTTGAGACCTGAGCTTGAGGAGCGCCCGACATGAACATTCCAAACCCAAAGATCACCACCGGCGGATTGCCGGCATCGCGCAAGATATATGTCGCGGGTCGCCTGCACCCGGACCTGCGCGTACCGATGCGCGAGATCAGCGTTCATCCCACGGCCGGGGAAGCGCCGCTGCCGGTCTATGACAGCTCGGGGCCTTATACAGATCCTGATGTGACGACCGATATCAACAAGGGGCTGGCACCCTTGCGGCGGGCTTGGATTGAGGCGCGCGGCGATGTTGAGCCCTATGATGGGCGCGAGATCAAAGCGGCCGATAACGGCTTTGCCGAGGGCGAGCGGCTGACGCCGGAATTCCCGATCAAGCCGCGCCCACTGCGGGGCAAGAATGGAGGCGCCGTTACCCAGCTCGCCTATGCCCGCGCTGGGATTGTTACGCCCGAGATGGAGTTTGTCGCCATTCGTGAAAACCAGTTGCGCGAGCTGGCCCCCTGCCACCGCGATGGCAACGACTGGGGCGCCAACATCCCCGATTACGTCACCCCGGAATTTGTTCGCGATGAGGTGGCGGCAGGGCGCGCCATCATCCCGGCGAATATCAATCACCCGGAACTTGAACCGATGATCATCGGGCGCAACTTCCTTGTGAAGGTCAACGCCAATATGGGCACGTCGGCCGTGACCTCTTCGATGGAGGAAGAGGTCGATAAGATGGTCTGGTCGATCCGCTGGGGCGCCGATACGGTGATGGATCTGTCGACGGGGCGCAACATTCACAACACCCGGGAATGGATCTTGCGCAATTCTCCGGTGCCGATTGGTACGGTGCCGCTGTATCAGGCGCTGGAAAAGGTGAATGGCATTGCCGAGGATCTGACCTGGGAGCTGTTTCGCGACACGCTGATCGAACAGGCGGAACAGGGGGTGGATTACTTCACCATCCATGCAGGGCTGCGGCTGCATATGGTGCCGATGACGGTGAGCCGTGTGACCGGGATCGTCTCGCGCGGTGGCTCGATCATGGCCAAGTGGTGCCTGCATCATCACAAGGAAAGCTTCCTATACGAGCATTTCGCGGAAATCTGCGACATCTGCCGGCAATATGACGTCAGCTTCAGCCTTGGCGACGGGTTGCGCCCCGGCTCCATCGCCGATGCCAATGACGCGGCGCAATTTGCCGAGCTTGAGACGCTGGGCGAGCTGACCCAAATCGCCTGGGCCAGGGATTGTCAGGTGATGATCGAAGGGCCGGGCCACGTGGCCATGCACAAGATCAAGGAGAACATGGATAAGCAGCTTGAATGCTGTGACGAAGCGCCGTTTTACACGCTTGGGCCGCTCACCACGGATATCGCGCCGGGCTATGACCACATCACATCTGGCATTGGCGCGGCGCTGATCGGTTGGTTCGGTTGTGCGATGCTGTGTTACGTGACGCCGAAAGAGCATCTGGGCCTGCCCGACCGCGACGACGTGAAAACCGGCGTCATCACCTACAAGATCGCGGCCCATGCGGCGGATCTGGCCAAGGGCCTGCCGGGGGCGCAACGGCGCGACGATGCGCTCAGCCGGGCACGGTTTGAGTTTCGCTGGGAAGACCAGTTCAACCTGTCGCTCGACCCGGATACGGCGCGCGAGTTCCATGACCAGACCCTGCCCAAAGACGCCCATAAGGTGGCGCATTTCTGCTCCATGTGCGGGCCGAAATTCTGCTCCATGCGGATCAGCCATGACATTCGCAGCGAGGCACAGAAAGAGGGTATGGAGGCGATGGCGGCCAAATACCGCGACGGCGGCGATCTATATCTGCCGGTGAAGGAGGCAGGCGAATGATCGAGATTGCAGGGGGCGGTCTGGCCGGTCTCGCTTCGGCCTTGGAGCTGGCGCGATGCGGGGCAAAGGTGCGGATTTACGAAGCCGGGCCCGAGATCGGCGCAAGTAGTGTGGCCCGTTTCGCAGGCGGGATGCTGGCCCCATGGTGCGAGCGCGAAAGCGCCGAAGAGCCGGTGCTGACGCTGGGCGCGCAGGCGGCGGATTGGTGGGCAGAGATCACCCCCGTCACCCGGCGCGGAACGCTGGTTGTGGCCCCGCCGCGCGATCAGGCCGAGCTGACCCGCTTTTCCAAGCGCACTTCCGGGTTTCGCCCAGTGGAGGGGGCCGAGATCGACGCATTGGAACCGGCCATAGCCGGGCGGTTTTCAAAGGGGCTGTTCTTTGACCAAGAGGCGCATCTCGATCCGCGCCGGGCGCTGAAGGATATGGCCGCGGCGGCTGAGGCGCTGGGGGTGGAAATCATCACCGGCACCAAGGCCCCGGATAAGGTCGATCTGGATTGCACCGGCATTGATGCAGCCTTGCCCGAGCTGCGCCCGGTGCGCGGGGAAATGGCCATTCTGCATTGCCCCGAGATCACCATCACCCGCACCCTGCGCCTGATCCACCCGCGTATGCCGCTTTATCTGGTGCCGCGCGGGGATGGCGTTTTCATGATCGGTGGCACGATGATCGAAAGCTCGTCAGCCCGAGCGCCCACCGTGCGGTCGCTCTCCGAGATGCTCAGCGCGGCCTTCACCCTGCATCCCGGTTTTGCCGAAGCCAGCGTGATCGAAACCGGCTCCGGCCTGCGCCCGGCCTTTCCCGACAACCTGCCACGGCTGGTGAGCGAGGGCGAGACCCTGCACATGAACGGGCTTTACCGTCATGGCTTCCTGCTCGCCCCCGCCATGGCCGCCCGCGTGGCGCAACACTTCTTTCCAGAGGCAACCAATGAACATCACCGTGAACGCGAAATCTCATAAGGTCGCGGCCCAAACCCTTGCCGCCGCGCTGGAAGAGCTGGGCTTTACCAGCCCGGCCATTGCCACCGCCCTGAACGGCCAGTTCGTGCCTCGCCCCGCGCGCGCCGCCACCGCCTTGCACGATGGCGACCGGCTGGAAGTGCTGGCGCCGATGCAGGGAGGTTGAGATGCGCATCTATGAGACCGAGATTTCGGTGCCGCTGTTTTTGGGCACCGCACAATACCCTTCGCCCGAGATCCTGAAACAGGCGATCCGCGCCAGCGGCTGCGAGGTTGTCACCGTCAGCCTGCGCCGCGAAACGGTTGATGGCAGCGGCGCCGGGTTCTGGGATGTGCTGCGCGCAACCGGGGCCCGTATCCTGCCCAACACCGCCGGATGCCATTCCGTGCAAGAGGCCGTGACCACGGCGCAGATGGCGCGCGAGCTGTTCGGAACCGACTGGATCAAGCTTGAGGTGATTGGGCATTCCGACACGCTGCAACCTGACGTTTTCGCGCTGGTCGAAGCCGCCCGCATCCTCTGCGCCGATGGGTTCAAGGTGTTTCCCTATACCACCGACGATCTGGTCGTGGGGGAAAAGCTGCTGGAGGCAGGCTGCGAGGTGCTGATGCCCTGGGGCGCGCCGATCGGCTCTGGTCAGGGGCTGCGCAACCCGGATGCCCTGCGGTCAATGCGGGCGCATTTTGCCGGTATTCCGCTGATCGTGGATGCCGGAATCGGGCGGCCGTCGGATGCGGTACAGGCGATGGAGCTGGGGATGGATGCGATCCTGCTCAATACCGCCGTTGCCAAGGCCGGCGATCCGGTGGGCATGGCCCGCGCCATGGCTCTGGCGGTTGAGGCCGGGCGCGCAGGCTTTGCCGCCAGCCCGATGGAGCGGCGCGACATGGCCGTGCCTTCAACCCCTGTGCTCGGGCTGGCGGAGCTGATGTGATGGAACGGTTTTACCTGATCGTCGGTCATGTGGAACGGTTGGAGCGCCTGCTGCCCCATGGCGTGAAACTGGTGCAGCTCAGGATCAAAGACGCGCCCGAGCCTGAAATCCGCCGCCAAATCGCCCGCGCCCGCGATGTCTGTGCCGCGCATGATGCCCAGCTTATTGTGAATGACCACTGGCAGGCGGCGCTGGATTTGCGCTGCGATTTTGTCCATCTGGGGCAGGAGGACATGGATGATGCGGATTTCGGCGCGCTGCGCCGGGCGGGTCTGCGCTTTGGCCTCTCCACCCATGATGAGGCGGAGCTTGATCGGGCTTTGGCCCATGATCCGGCTTATGTGGCGCTTGGCCCGGTCTATCCGACGCTGCTGAAAAAGATGAAATGGGGCCCGCAGGGGCTGGAGCGCGTGACCCGCTGGAAGGTCATGGCGGGTGATACCCCCTTGGTTGCCATCGGCGGGTTGACGCCAGAGCGCGCGCCCGGTGTCTTTGCCGCCGGGGCGGATAGCGTGGCGGTGGTAACCGATGTGCAGCAAGCCGACGATCCCGAGGCACGCGTTTGCGACTGGCTGAAAGTCTGCGCGTCATGAGCCGCTATGCGCGCCAGATGCTGTTGCCAGAGGTTGGAGTGGCAGGGCAGGCAAAGCTGGCCGCGGCCCATATCGCCGTTGTCGGAGCTGGCGGGCTTGGCTGCCCGGTGCTGCTATATCTCGCCGGGGCGGGCATTGGGCAGATCACTCTGTTTGATCCGGATCGCATCGAAGAAAGCAATCTGCACCGCCAGCCGCTCTACCGAATGGCCGATCTGGGCCGCCTCAAAGTGGAGGCCGCGCGAGACGTGGTGACTGCGTTCAATCCCCGGATCGGGGTGACCGCGCGGGCACAGACTGTTGACCCGGTTTTGGCCAACCAGCTTGCAGGTGAGGCCGATCTGGTGATCGACGCCGCCGATAGTTTTGCCGTGTCCTACATGCTGTCAGATGCATGTCTTGCAGCGAAGACGCCGCTGATTTCGGCAAGTGTGCTGGGCCAAACCGGCTATGTCGGCGGCTTTTGTGGCACGGCCCCGTCGCTGCGGGCGGTCTTTCCGGATCTGCCCATGTCGGGGGCGAGCTGCGCAACCGCTGGCGTGCTGGGGCCTGTGGTCGGGGTCATCGGCGCACTGCAAGCGCAGATCGCGCTGCGGATCGTTCTGGGATGCGACCCCTCCGGGTTGGGCAAGATGCTCACGGCAGACCTCGCCGAGCTGCGGTTTGGCGAGTTCAGCTTTATGGGCAGCCCCGAACCCGAGGCGGCATTCCCCTTTCTTGCCCTCAGCATGGTGCGTCAAAGCGATCTGGTGATTGAGTTGCGGGACCGGGACGAAGCCCCGATCCCCCTCACAAAGCACGCCACTCGCATGGCCCAGAGCGAGCTGGCATCGCTTGCCCCGGCTTCGGGCCAGAGGGTGGTGTTGTGTTGCCTGTCCGGGCTGAGGGCTTGGCAAGCTGCGACAGAGCTTCAGGCAAGAGGCTTTGACGATATTGCCCTGATCGCCGCGAAAGCCTGCGCATGAAGAAAATCATGATCATCGGCGGCACTGATAGCAGTGGTGGAGCGGGGCTGACCCGCGACGCCTTTACCGCCCGCGCATTGGGCTTTGAGGTGCTGCCCATCGTCACCGCCGTAACCGCGCAAACCAATGCAAAACTGGTCGCGCTGCACCTGACGCCCCCGGACATGGTGGCGGCGCAGATCAAAACCGCTCTGGCGACGGATACCCCAGCTGCCATTAAGATCGGAATGCTGGGATCAGAAGAGATCGCAATGTCGGTGGCCAATGCCCTCTCAGACCAATGCTGCCCGCTTGTGATCGACCCGGTCCTGAAATCCAGTTCCGGCGGGCAGCTGATGGATGGACACCTGCCCCGGCAACTCTTGTCACTTGCCCGCCTCATCACCCCCAACCTGCCCGAGGCCGGTGCTCTTTCCGGACAGCCGACAGCGGCCACAGATGCCGAAATCACCACACAAGCGGAAAGCATTCTGGCTCAGGGCGCGCAGGCTGTGCTGATCAAGGGCGGCCATGGCGAGGGCGACACCGCTGCCGATCACCTGTTTGACGGGGGCGAACCCCACATTCTGACATCCCCTAGGCTTCACGCCACAATGCGCGGGACCGGATGCACCTTGGCGACGGCCATCGCCTGCCACCTCGCCGATAAGCGAGCGCTTCCCACCGCTTGCCGATTGGCAAAAGACTTCGTGCATGACAGGCTCCGCGATGCCGCCGAAACCAGCCGGGCCCAGACCCCATTCAACAAGACTGACTGTCAGAGATTTTGAAACATTAGGCACTAAGGGCTCAGCCCTGACATTCTTCGCGGTCCCACATCGCAAGTTGTCTGCGCCACGGGCCGCAGTCACTCCCGGCCCAAACCTGCCTGTCGGGAGCGCGCCTTCTCTGCGGCGCGGCATCCCCGATGCGGCAGTTCATGGGCTGGTGCAGAACAATCCGGGAAGGAATGTCGCTAATGCGGGACATTCGGCCTGTGATTGCGTTGCCACACGAACCAAGCTCGTCTCGTAGCGGCAGCGCCTGAGCTGCAGCCTCCGATGCGCGCCGCCGCCTGGCAATGAAAGGCTCGATCTCAGAGCGAAGTTCTGACACGAGCTTAGGGTCAGCGCTACGAGGTGTCTCGTCTTTGAAAGGAGGCTCAGGATCGTACTGGATCTGCAGTTGGATTGAGCGAGCGGCTCTTTCCCCAAGGAGGTCAGCTGCAATGTTCAGCGCGAAGTCTATGCCTGATGTAACTCCTGCGCCGGTAATCCGGTTTCGATCTCGGACCACGCGCTCACCAACAGGATCGGCACCGCATAAACCAAGTTGGTCAATTGAAGACCAGTGCGACATTGCCCGGTAGCCTGTGAGCAGACCTGCCGCTGCGAGAACCAGAGAGCCAGTGCAGACGGAAGTGACCCATTGGCAGCGCTTTGCCACAAGGCGCAGGTAGTCCAACGTTTCTTGATCCCCATCAAATCGATCTGGCCCGGTCCGCCTGGCACGAAGATGAGGTCCAACTCCCGGGCATCTTCGAAGGTGTGCGTCGGCAGGATGTGCATTCTACGGTCGGGCGGAACAGGGTCCCGCGTCTTCCAGACTAACGCGGTTTCAACGTTATTCATTCGGCTGAAAACCTCGAGAGGGCCAGTCAAGTCGAGCTGGGTGAGTTTCGGGAACAGCAAGAAACCGAATTTCATCAACGTTTACTCTTCTTGATTTCTGCCATCGTAGCGAGGCACGGAACACTAGCAAGGCGCAACTACAGCTTCTGTGACATTGGAGTCGAGTGACGGCAGAGGCGACGCGAATGTCGTGGAAAGGCGAGAACCGGTCAGGCCTCGGCGCCGCATCCGGCGAGATCGTGCAGAGCCCCCCGACACCCGCGCGAACGGCCCAAACCGGTCATTCGCCCAGTTTCGCGCAATTGACCGCTATGGGGTGTGCGGAGAAGGCTATTGCCTTCCCCGCTCTTTCTCAGAAGCTCATCGTCAGGGCGGCGGCCAGTTTGTGGTCGCTGCTGGTGCTGCCGATTTCGCCGGAGTAGCTGAGGTCGAGCATCGCGCCGGTCTCCATTGCGAAGCTCACGCCTGCGCCGAGTATGAGCGCATCGCGGGCGATGGGGGCGCCGTTGACGGAGAAGCTGTTACCACCGGTGAAGTTTGCGTCGATGCTGGGCGTGGCGCCGAAGGCATGTCGCCATCCGAGCGTGCCGGAGAGGGTGGCGGTCTGGCCGTTGAGATTCAGCTCGTGCTCCACCGTCGCGCCCAGGGTGGTGATCAGCGCCGTGTTGCTTTTCGCGGCCACGTTTAGCGCCGCTGCGCCACCGGCCTCGGTGAAGCCTTCCGTCCAGTCATAGAGATAGGCCGCACCTGCAAAGGGGGTGAGCGTGCTGGTGCCAAGATCAAAGCTGTGGCGGATCTCGCCGAAGATCTGCGCGGTGCCGCCGGTGTAGCTGGCGGTTAGATGGTCGGAGAAGCCTCCGATATTGACCTGACGGCTGCTGCTGATCTGGTGCATTGTGTAATTCGCGCCGAAGCGGATACCCGTCGCGCCCATTTCCGCGCCGCCATAGATCCCGGCCCCCAGATCATTGCTGCTGATCGTGGTGTTGCGGTCAGCCACCGAGAGGCGCGTCATCCCGCCATGCAGGCTCGCCCCGAGCCAGGCAGTGCCAAATCCGGTAGAAAAGCCCTTGTCGATCCCGGCAATCAGCCCGCCCGCATAGGCCCGCGCCGCCGCCGCATTGCCATCGCTGCCAAGCGACATCATCCCGCCATAGGTGCTGGCCCAGCGGTTGAGCCCGGAGCCACTATCTTGCCCCAGCATCGCCTCGCGCGGGTACCGGCTGGCTTGCAAAGTGCCGCTCGCCATGGTCGCATAAGCTTCACCAGAGAGCGCATCAAAACCGGCTCGCGCTTCCTCTTCCGTTGCCACGCCCAGAAGCGCATCATAGACCGCATTGCCGCTGACGAGGGTCTCAGCCGCCGCCGCCGCTGCGATCTGGTTGGGGGTGAGCGCCACATTCTGGAATGCCGCCACTTGCTCGGAGGTCAGGATGATGTTGCTGGCATCATAACCCAGGGTGAAGTCGAGAAAGAGGTAGTCATCCGTTATGGAGTCAAATGTGCCGCTCACCCCGCCCGCCGCAGTGGCGATCGTGTAGCTGCCTGTCGAATACGTCTCGCCTGCATCCGTACCATTCTCCGGGGCGACATGAACCGTACCGCCGGTGATATTGATGGTGCCAGTCGCATTGATGAAATCGTTGTTCGTGCCCGCGACGAAGCCACCATCGTTTAGCTCGACTGCATAGGTGGACCCCGCATCAGAGCTAAGATCGCCCACATTCAGCGTGCCCACAGAATGGCCCGGGGCGAGCGTGCCGCTGGCGACATTGAGCGTGCCCAGCGTGCCGTTGCCGCCAAGGCTTCCGCCCGCGAGGGTCAGCGTGCCGCCCAGCATACCGTCGACATTCAACAGCCCGCCCGACACCGATGTGGTGCCGCTAAAGCCGGAATTGTTGCCGGTCAGGTTGGTGACGCCCGCCAGATGACTGATCGTGCCAGCGCCGGTGATATCGGGAGCAAAATCGTAATCCGTATCGGTGTGGTTGAAGACCAATGTGCCGGTGCCAGCGCCAAAGGTGAGGGCAGTCGCCTCGACCGTACCCGCCCCAACAGCCGCATCGCCCGAGGCCGCGCCGATATTCAGGGTGCCGGTCGAGCCAGCCCAGCGGCCCAGATACAGGCTACCAGCACCGGAATTCACGCTTGCCGTGCCGCCATCGGCCAGCGTCAGCTCACCGGTGCCGTAATAGCCCACATGGATCGTGTATCTGCTATCAAGGCGCGACCCGGTTCCTTCTACAGTCGCAGCACCCGTTGATCCGGTGCTATAGCCCAGAAAACTGTTACCATTCGCCATCGTGATCGTGCCGCCGTTTTGCACTGCCAGATCACCGCGGCCACCTAGTCCAACAGAAAGCCCATAATCCATATCCCAATCTGCGCCGTCGCCATCAATCACAGCCGTGCCGGAGGTTCCGGCCTCTAATCCGATGATACCTTCGCGACTATGCACAGGTGTTGCAGAGGTAATGGCCAGCGTACCGTTATTGACCATCAGCGCACCGGTATAGCCCGCCATGTCGCCTGCAAACATGGTCGTGCCCGCATCAAGTATGATCTGACCCGATCCGTTGATATCGGCACCAAAACTATAGGCGCTGTCGGTGTGGTTAAAGAGGATCCGGGCATCGCCATCGCCCATATCCACCGATCCAGCATTCAGGCTGCCTGCGGCTATGGCGCTTTCGCCCCTTGCGGCGCCGATCACCAGCTCACCGCCCGCGCCGCCGTTATAGGCCAAATCGACCGTACCGCTGCCACCCCCGACCGTCAGCAGCCCGGCATCGGCAAGGGTCAGTTGGCCCACACCGTTCAGGCCGATATCAAGCCCCCCGGTGATGTTCCAGCTCGACCCGGCCCCGGTGATGGACACAATCCCAAAGCCTGTTGATGACTGGCCCAATGTCCCCGTGGCGCTGGTAACGGTCCCGCCGTTTTCCACAACCATCGTGCCGGTACCATCCGCCCCGACAGATAGAGCGCCGGTATTGGTCCAGACAGAACTGCCGCCGCTGACCAGCACCTTCGCGTTGCTGCCGGTATTGTAGCCGATATAGGCGTTGCCATCGTGCACCTGCGAGCTATCGGCCACGGCAAGCCTGCCGCCATCGGCATAGATGTTGCCGGTGAAGCCGGTCATATCGCCCGCGAGCGTCGTGGTGCCGGAATACTGCAGGATCCCGCCGAATCCTGTGATATCGGGGCCGAAACTATAGGCGCCGTCTGTGTGATTGAAGACCAGCCTGTCGCTGGTCGTGCTGAGCGTCACTTTGCCGGCTTGAAGCGTACCCGCCGCTGCCGCCGCGCTCCCCGCCGCCGCGCCGATATTCAGCGTGCCCGTGCCGGTTTCGCCCAGGCCAAGAGCAACCGTTTTGCTGCCATCCCCAACGCTTACCAAGCCGCCATCTGTCAGGGTCAGATCGCCAGTCCCCGACAGACCGACAAAGAGCGGGTTCTGGGTTGACCAGCTCGATCCTGCTCCGCTGATGGTGGCATTGCCGGTGCTTCCGGCCCCGTAGCCAAGAAAACCACCGGTGCTGCTGACTGTGCCGCCATCCGACACCGCCAATGTGCCACCGCCTGCCAAACCGACAAACAGATCGCTGGAGTTCACCCATTCAGACCCGCTGCCAGTAACCGTCACCGCCCCGGTGGACCCGACTTCAAAGCCGATATAGCCCGTTTCACTGCCGGTATAGCCGCCATTCGAGATGGTCAGATCGCCCGTTGTTGTGCGCCCGACATAAAGGTGATCATAGATATTCCAGGGCGAGCTGATCGTGCCGCCGCCACCGCCAATAACGGTTTCCGATGTGCCGTTGATATCGGCAGCCTGCAGGGGCGAAAGTGAAAATACCAAGGCTACGGTTGACAGAAGTGTTGCGCGCAAACGTCGGGGGCCAATCTGTGAATGCCCAAATGACCGCCACGCCAAACCACCCGACCGCATGAGATGCTGATAGGAAATTGCCTGCATGTTTTCGTCCCGCATAGATTTCTTCACCCAACACCACCAGGCAATCCTGTCTGCATGATCGTGTTGCCACGACGTCCAGCTACGAGCAGAGCTGATTGCGTATTCAGAGGTGTTGGGATGTACCTATGCTCAGGGCGTAGGGGGGGATATGCCCGCGATTTGACTCATCGTCTCGCGGCTTAGCAATGCGTCTCAGGGCACACGGATTGCGGGAATTCGGCCTGCAAAACACAGGATGGGAGTAGTATCTCAGACCTGTGTCTGGCCGATATGGCGGTATTCGCCCGGGGTCATGTCGAACTCGGCTCGAAACGCGCGGGTAAAAGCCTCGACC
>JARRIY010000053.1:0-12070 GCA_037379985.1 Maritimibacter sp. | reverse complement strand
CTATGAGGGCACCCGGCATGTCTACACGATCAAAGAGCGGCGTGCGTGGGCTGGCCCCAGCAGCGATCTGGATCACTGGAAGGATCGGCTGCAAACCCTCACCGGCTTCATCGCGGAAATCAACGAAGACCCTGTCGGGTTCATGACTATTGATAAATCGGGCTATATCGACCTTTCCTTCGTCTCCCCGTCGTGCGCAGGACAAGGCATTGGCGGCGCGCTGCTGAAGCGCGTTGAGCTTTGGGCCTCGGAAAATGGCGCATCTGAGCTGAGCACAGCGGCAAGCCTGGCCGCGCAGCCGTTTTTCGAAAAGCATGGTTGGCAGGTCTTGGACGCGGAAATCGTCACCCGTCACGGCACCGCCCTGAAGCGCTTCCAGATGCGAAAATCCCTTCAGAGCGCCAGCTAGCGCCCCTCACAGCACCCATGGGCGGGCTCTCCCCTGCTCTGCGCAACACCAGAATGCGGCTATGCGTCTACTCGTGCAGCAAAACCGGGGGGCGTAAGACAGGGCCATCAAGCCCATGCATCGCAGGAGGTTCTCGTGTCACAGGTGGTATTCTTCGTCATCTTCGCCGGAATGGTCATCTACACCTATTACTACAGCCTCAGCGTGCGCCCGGCGCATATGGAGCAGCAGATCGGCGCTGTCGCCTATCCGCGCTGCGCAACCCTGCGCCGCATCGCCTTCGCCGGAATGGGGGCAAGCATGGTAGCCGAGCTGCTCTACGTCTTCTTTCCCCTCGATATCGGGCTGCCGCTGCGGCTGTTCGGCGGGCTGTCCGGCTGGGCCATCTCAATTGCCATCGGCCTCATCTTCACCGGCCTCGGCAGCTGGATCCTGATCAAGGTGGGTAAGGCCGCCCCGGATTCCTTTGCCCCGCGCAAGGAAAACCAGATGTACGGCGGGATTTACGAAAAGATCCGCCACCCGCAGGCCATTGCCGATGTCAGCCTCTGGTTCGCCATCGGGTTCCTGCTCAACTCGCCGCTGCTGGTCATCGTCGCCCTGCTCTGGGTACCCCAGAATATCTGGCTGACCTATGTCGAAGAAAGCGATCTGAAGCT
Organism: Maritimibacter sp.; assembly: GCA_037379985.1. Taxonomy (GTDB): domain Bacteria; phylum Pseudomonadota; class Alphaproteobacteria; order Rhodobacterales; family Rhodobacteraceae; genus Sinisalibacter. The sequence goes on along the minus strand of JARRIY010000053.1, from coordinate 11,002 downwards.
GCGCTTCGGCCAGTCTTATATCGACTACATGGCCCGCACCGGGCGCTTCCTGCCGCAGCGCGGCTAAGCTCCGTCAGGGGGGCAACATTCCAGCTCCCCCTCACAGCGCCCAGCGAAACGCCCGTTTCAGCTCAGCCACGCCGTCGCTCTCGATGCAGGCTCCATGGGCCAGGATGATGCGCTCCGGCGCCCAGCCGATCATCCGCTCAACATCTTCGCGCAACTCGGCCCGCCCGCCGCGAAAGGTCTGGCGCATATCGATGGGGGCTTTGCCGTTCGGCGCAATTATCCCCGCCAGCCGCCCAACCAGACGCATCCAGATCCCGATCTTCTCTGGCTCGAAATTCTCGATCAGGTCGGTCAGGATCAGGCTCTTGCTTTTGCGGTGGAAAAACACCGCCTCGCGATGGATTTTGCTGCCGCGCACGATCATCTGATCAATCTCGCCCGCCCAAGCCTCCGGCGGCTCCTGCCTCAGCGCATGATCGAAATGCACTTCCATGCCCCGGCTTTTCGCCCGTTCCTCGACCCCGGGCGCAGCCCAGCTCACCGCCTCGGGAAAGCGCGCCTGCCATTCAGCGATATAGGCGTAATGGATCCAGTTCGGCGCGATCAGATGGCGGATCTCGCCCAGCGGCTTGATATGGGCCAGCATCGGCTCGGTCGGCAGAATGGGCGAATGCACCCAAAGCCCGCCATCCGCCAGCCGCACAATCGTGGCACGGGTGGAAAACGGCATGCCGTAAAACCGGATCGCCGGGCCATCCATGACCCAAATATCCTCGCCCCAGGGCTTGGGCCGGTTCAGCGGTTCATATCCGGTCGACATGTCGGGCCTCCTCATCTGAGTCGCCCTATCCAGCCTAATGCTTTCATCTTGGAATAAAAACTGCGGGGAGCGTGAGGGGCTGGCCCCTCACCCCAGTCAGCGTAGCAATCCCGAAATCAGACCCCGTCGCCGGACCAGTCATCGGCTTCAATGCGCAGCCCGCAGGCTTTCAGGAAACTCTCCGCATCCTCAACCGCCGCCTGCAAGAGCTGCGGCTCGGCCGCATCTTGCATCGCCTCATCGCCCATCAGCATCGCCACGGCTTCCTGATGCAGCGCGCCGCGCAATGTGCCCTGAGCGCGCTCAGGGTCGGTCGGGAAAAGATATGCCTCCATAAGGGCCAGAACGAGAATGATCTGTTTCATGTCAGCTCTCCTTGCCGCCAATCTAGCGCGGGAAAACCGGAGACGCTCATCACATCTCTGCGACCGGCGATTGATCGCGGGTCAGCTCAATCAATGGCTGGGAGTTGCTGAACCACGTCCATCAACGTGACCTCGCAGCGCGAATAGGTCTCGGCAATCCCGGTCTCGCGCTCCACCTTGTCGTGATCGCCCGCCATGAACCCCGCAAGGCTATCATGATCGCGCCAGAGCGTGAGTATCTCGATCTCCGCGCTCTCGCCCACACTCGCCACAGTCACGCCCAGAAAGCCGTCACAAGCGGCCATGGCGGCGTTCCAGATGGCTTGCGCCTCCAGAAACGCCGCACGCTGTCCGGGTTTGGTCTCGATGATGATCTTTTTCAGGATCATCGCAGGTTTACTCAGCCGCGACGAACTCACCCGCCAGCGCCTTGTCGATCAGCGCCACGGTTTCGCTCACGCCATAAAGCGCAATGAACGAGCCGAAACGCGGGCCTTGATCGGCCCCCAGCAGCACCTGATAGAGCGCCTTGAACCAGTCGCGCATCGGATCGAACCGCTCGCGCCCACAGGCAAAGACTTCGCCCTGCAGCGCTTCGCCATCCGCCGGGCCATCCCAGTCGGCCAGCTTGCCGCGCAGCTCCAGCAGCGCCTCGCGCTCCAGATCCGTCGGCAGGCGGTAGGTTTTGGTCGGGGCGACGAAATCCTGATAGTATTTCACCGCATAGCCCGCCGCCGCATCCAGATCGGGATGGGTTTCCGGCGACGCTTCCGGCGCATAGTTCTTGATGAAGCCCCAGAGCACATCCTTGTCATGGGCCGAGGCCACCGAGGCGAGGTTCAACAGCATGGTGAAGCTGACCACCATATTCGACGCCGGCACGTTATGCCCGTGGATATGGAACACCGGGTTGTTCAGCCGCTGCGCCGCATCCTGCTTTGCATAGGCCTGAAGCTGCTGGTGATATTCATCCATCGCCCGCGGGATCACGTCGAAATACATCCGTTTCGCGGTCTTCGGCTTCTGATACATGAAATAGCTCAGGCTCTCGGTCGAGGCATAGGTCAGCCATTCATCAATGGTCAGCCCGTTGCCCGAGGATTTCGAGATTTTCTGGCCCTTGTCATCAAGGAACAGCTCATAGGTGAAATGCTCCGGCGCACGCCCGCCCAGCACCCGGCAGATGCCGTCATAGATCGGGGTGTTGGTCGAATGGTCTTTGCCATACATCTCGAAATCCACATCCAGCGCCGCCCAGCGCGCGCCGAAATCGGGTTTCCATTGCAGCTTCACATTGCCGCCGGTCACCGGCAGGGTCCATTCGCGGCCCTCTTCATCGTCAAAGGTGATGGTGCCCGCTTCGGCATTCACTTCTTTCATCGGCACATAGAGCACACGGCCGGTTTCCGGGTGGATCGGCAGGAAGATCGAATAGGTCGCCGCCCGCTCTTCGCGCAGGCTTTTCAGCATGATCTTCATCACGTCGTCATAGCGTTCGGCGGCGCGTTTCAGCACCTCATCGAACTTGCCAGAGGCGTAAAACTCTGTGGCCGAATAGAATTCGTACTCAAACCCGAAGGTGTCGAGGAACCGGCGCAGCATGGCGTTGTTGTGATGGCCGAAGCTTTCGAATTCCTCAAACGGGTCCGGCACGCTGGTCAGCGGACGCTGCAGGTTCTCGTGCAGCATCTCCTGGTTCGGCACATTGCCCGGCACTTTGCGCATCCCGTCCATATCGTCGGAAAAGCAGATCAGACGGGTCGGAATATCCGAAAGCACCTGAAAGGCGCGGCGGATCATCGTGGTACGCAGCACTTCGCCAAAGGTGCCGATATGCGGCAGACCCGAGGGGCCATAGCCGGTTTCAAACAGCACATAGCCCTTTTCCGGCGGGGTCTTTTCATAACGTTTCACCAGCCGGCGCGCTTCTTCAAAGGGCCAGGCTTTCGACGTCATCGCAAGATCGCGCAGTTCGGACATGTCTTTAACTTTCCAGATTGCCACGGGCCACTCCCCGCAAGCAGGTTCCCTATTGTTCCTTCGCCCAAAGGTCAATAAACACGCGCGCCCTCAGGCGGAAACAACGTGGTTCCGAGTGGGCGCCCGTGCCTGTTGCAGGCAAGCGCCTCCGGGGGTGAGGTAAGCTAGGCGCGAGCGATCCGGGATATACCATTTTCCATAGCCAACGCTTTCGCCCGATGGGAACCGTCGGGCAGCGGCCGACCGCCCCCCCGGGCGGACGCTATACGTCCCCCCGCGGCCGGACACTCCCCTCATTGACCAGCACATGCCGCCCGGCGCCTGCGGCGCTATTCGGGCGATCAAAGCGCGCCAAGCTTGCGTCGATAACCCGTCTTTTCCCCCCGCCTTTTCGCCATGCCTATTGAAGCAAGCCCCCCGCACCAATAGTTTGGTCTCAACAACCAACGAGTTAGGAGGCCCCAGTGCCCGACCTTCCCCATTCCCTATCCCCTGATGATGCCCTCGTCGCGGTGATGTTTGCCGTCTCGGTTTCGGATGCCAAAATCGGCACCGCCGAGCTGCTCAGCATCGAAAGCTGCGTCAACCACCTGCCGGTCTTTGCCAATTACGACATGGACCGGATCAGCAAGGTCAGCCAGATCGTGTTTGACCTGTTCTCGGAAGATGACGGGCTGGAAGCCCTGTTTGGTCTCGTCCGCGATAACCTGCCCGAATACCTGTGGGAAACCGCCTATGCGCTGGCCTGTGATGTCGCCGCCGCCGATGGCACCCTGCACGGCCCCGAGCTGCGGATACTGGAAGAGATCCGCTATGAGCTCAACATCGAACGCCTGCATGCCGCCGCGATCGAGAGGGGTGCGCGCGCACGTCACATGACGCTCCACGAAGACTAGGCTTATCTGCACATCATATTCGTAAATCAGAATGCGTGAGCGCTGAAAAACCAGCGCCGCGCACCGAAAGGAAAACCATGTCTGACAACGCACTTGCAGAATTCGAGATCACCAAACGCTGGCCGGCCAAAGACCCCTCGGTCATCCAGCTCTATTCGCTGCCGACCCCGAACGGCATCAAGGTTTCGACCATGCTGGAAGAAACCGGGCTGGCCTATGAGCCGCATTTCGTGGACTTCGGCGCCGACGACCAGTTCACGCCGGAATTTCTGTCGCTGAACCCGAATAACAAGATCCCTGCGATCATTGATCCCGATGGGCCGGACGGCAAGCCGCTGGGGCTGTGGGAAACCGGCGCGATCCTGATCTATCTGGCCGAGAAAACAGGGAAATTCCTGCCCACCGATCCGGGCCGTCGCTACAAAACTATCCAATGGCTGATGTGGCAGATGGGCGGCGTTGGCCCGATGTTCGGCCAGTTCGGCTTTTTCCACGCTTTCGCGGGCAAAGAATTCGAAGATAAGCGCCCGTTTGAGCGCTACAAAAATGAGAGCATGCGCCTGCTCGGCGTGCTCGATCAGCAGCTTGAGGGGCGCGAGTTCATCATGGGCGAGGATTACACCATCGCCGATATCGCCATCTGGCCCTGGATTCGGGTGCTGGGCGGCCATTACGACGCGCATGACCTGTTGGAGCTCGACAGCGTGCCGAATGTGATGCGCTGGTTTGAAACCTGCTCATCGCGCCCGGCCAGCCAGAAAGCTGTGAACATTCCCGCGCGCCCGAAAGGCTAAGATCATTCCGCCCCGGTCATGGCCGGGGCGGTCTACCGCCTATTCCTGAAGCGTCTGGATATATTCCACCAGCGCAACCAGCCTGCCGCGCGCATAGATCTCGGCGCCAACCAATCCCCGCTCTTCAAGCATCGAGGCCTGGTAACGGTCGCCCCAGATCGGCATCGGCCCGCCATGGCCGCGCACACCGGTTCGCCCGTCGATGATCATCATCGTTTTCAGAAACGGAAACTCGCCATCATTCGCGGCCGTCAGACCAGTCAGCCCCGGCACGTCGACATTGAGCAGTTCTGCGAACTGTCCGTTCCCCTGAGCGCTCTCGCCATGGCAGATTGCGCAGGCATTCATGTATTCGTTTTTCCCGGCATCGTCCTCTGCCCGTGCGGCAAAGGTCGTTGCAGCGAAAAACACGGCTGCAAGAGTTAAAAGCTTACTCGTCATAGTACTACCTCCTCCTCCCGTCCGTCCCTGCAAACATTAGAAGAATAGCATATTTCGCGCGTTTAGTCGTTGTTCCAGCGCAAGTTCGGCGTACTCAGCCGAATGCGGCGCAACCTGTGACCGGGTTCAATATGCAGGAAAACCAGTCTCAGGCGCCATGCATCAGGCGCAAATAAGCGTGGCCCAACAGGTGGTTAGCGATTCCTGTCGCCACGGCACCTGGCAGGGCCAGCTCCCGCCCTATAGCGCTTTTTCAAAGAAATGCGTGGCGTCGGGATTGTCGTTATAACGCTCGACCGGTTGCCAGCCGAGCCGCTGATAGAGGGCCACGGCTTCGGGCAGGCCGCCATTGGTATCGAGCCGCAAAACCGGGATCGCCTGCGCCTTTGCCCGGGCTTCAACCTCGTCCATCAGCCGCCGCGCCAGCCCCAGCCCACGCGCGGCAGGCGAGACCCAGACGCGCTTCACCTCGGACCACTCCGCCGTTTGCGCTTTCAGTCCGGCACAGCCGATGGGCTGCCCGTCAGACATGGCGATCAGAAATCCCCCCTCTGGCGGGCGCATTGCCTCAGCCCCATCCGACAGCACCTCTTCCAGATCAAACGCGAGCCCCAGCCGCCGCTTCAGCTCGTTGAAGTATTCCGTAAGGCAATGGCGCGCCTCCGGGCTTTCCGGATCAGCCTCGACAATCTCCACCCGATCATGCCCCAGCGCCGTTGCCACCAGATCCATCGCCGCCAGCAGCACATCGGGGCGCGGATGCGCCTCCAGCACCTGACGGGCCTGATCATTCGACAGGGTCTCATAGGCGTCAAACTCGGCCCGGCCAGCCTCGGTCAGCCGGGCAATACGGCGGCGGGCATCGTCTTTACTCGGCACGGTTTCGATCAGCCCTTCGCCCTCCAGCCCGCGCAGCAACCGGCTCGCCAGCCCGCTGTCCAGCCCCAGATAGTCGCGCAGCGCTCCGACCTCGCCAATGCCCTGCCCGATGGCGTTCAGTACCCGCGCCGCCCCCAGCGGTCGCCCCCGCCCCAGAAACGAGCTGTCGAGCACCCCGCTTTCGGTGGTGACAGCACGATGAAAGCGGCGAATGCGGGCGATGGGATCAAGGGACATATTATCTGACTTTGGTCTGCTATTGTGATTTATCTGACTTATGTCAGGCAATACCCGCTTGTCAACGCATTGACAGACCGCGCGGGCCAAGGTCTATGAAGCCCGATGAGATATGACTTGCCTCATGCCCGCCCCGGCGACGTGATCGGGTTGCTCGGCGGATCCTTCGATCCGGCGCATGCGGGCCATGCCCATATCACCCGCGAGGCGTTGAAACGCTTTGGCCTCAGCCGCGTCTGGTGGCTGGTCACCCCCGGCAACCCGTTGAAATCCCAAGGCCCTGCCCCGCTCGACACCCGCATCGCCCATGCCCGCGAGGTCATGCAGCACCCGCAGGTTGAGATCACCGGGATCGAGGCGCAGCTTGGCACCCGCTACACCGCCGAAACGCTGGAAGCGCTGTTTCGCCTCTATCCCGGCGTGCGCTTTGTCTGGCTGATGGGCGCGGACAATCTGGCGAGTTTTCACCGCTGGGAACGCTGGGACGAGATCATGCGCAGCCTGCCCGTCGGGGTGATCGCGCGCCCCGGCGACCGCGAAGCCGCGCGCAATTCCCATGCCGCGCGGCGTTTTCGCCGCTTTCAGCTCTCCGGCAAGAAATCGGCCCTGCTGCCCTATGGCGACGTGCCGCGCTGGTGCCTGATCAATGTTCCGATGGTCGATGCCTCCTCATCGGCAATCCGCGCGGCAGGCGATTGGGGCCGTTAAGCCACGCTTACCAAACCCCGTAGAAGGGTCACGATTTCCTCCCTTGAGATATCCCCAATCGCGGGGTTAACTGCGCGCCATGCCGGGAAGGGTAACGAGACGATTTTTTGTAGGCGGGGCGATCTCCGCCTTTGCTGGTGCGGGCCTGGCCGAAGCACCGGTCCGTTCGCTATTTCCCGAACCGCGCCCGGGCTGGGTTGGCCGCGCCGCCGCCCTTGCCACGGCCCCCGATCCCGCCGATCTGATCGCCCATGCCAAGCTGGGTGGTAAGCTCGGCTATGTGGTCGCCGACGGGCTGACCGGCGAGGTGCTGGAAAGCGCCGCCCCGGGGCTTGGCCTGCCCCCGGCCTCGACCGCGAAAAGCCTCACCAGCTATTACGGGCTCGCCACGCTGGGGCAGGATTTCCACTTCACAACCCAGCTTGTCGCCACCGGCCCCATTGAGGGTGGCGTGCTATCGGGCGATCTGGTGCTGGTGGGCACGGGCGATCCTGAGATCGACACCGACACGCTCGCCGAGATGGTGAAAGCGCTGAAAGCCAAAGGGCTGCGCCGCATCACCGGGCGGTTCCTCACCTATGCCGGGGCCCTGCCCTATGTACGCGCCATCGACCCGTCGCAGCCGGAATATGTCGGCTATAACCCGGCGGTCTCGGCGCTCAACCTGAATTACAACCGCGTCTATTTCCAATGGCAAAAGGCCAATAGCGGCTGGGCCGTCAGCATGGATGCCCGCTCTGATACCCGGCGCCCGGCGGTGAGCATGGCCAAGATGTCGGTGGTCACCCGCGAAGCCCCGACCTACACCTATCGCGAAGCCCAAGGCGGCGCCGATGAATGGACGGTGGCAAGCGGCGCGCTCGGCAATGGCGGCTCGCGCTGGCTGCCGGTCCGGCGGCCCGACCTTTATACGGGCGAAGTGGTGCAGGTGATCGCCGGGGATTACGGCATCAAACTGCCGAAGCCCGTCGCAACAAATCACATGCCCGCAGGCACAGTTCTGGTCAGCCATGACAGCGCCAGCCTCTCGGCCATCACTCGCAAGATGCTGAAATACTCCACCAATCTGACCGCCGAAGTGATCGGGCTCAGCGCCAGCGCCAAACGCGGTGTCAGTGGCGGGCTGGACGCCTCAGCCCGGGCGATGAGCAGCTGGGCCCGCGAGGCGCTGGGGGCCTCCTCGATCCGGCTGGTCGATCATTCCGGCCTCAGCGGCGAGTCGCGGATCAGCGCCGAAGACATGGTGAAACTGCTGATCCATGCCCGCCCCGGCGGCGTGTTGCAGGCCCATATGAAAACCATCACCCCGGTGGATGTGAAGGGCAACGCGCTGCAAAACCCGGGCTTTGCGATCCATGCCAAAACCGGCACGCTGAATTTCGCCTCGGCGCTCACCGGCTATATCACCCCCGATCAGGGGCGGCCTCTGGTCTTTTCGATCATGTCCGCCGATACCGCCCGCCGCGCCCATATCCCGCGCGAAGAGATGGAGCGCGCACCCGGAGCGCGCGGCTGGTCCCGCCGCGCCCGCTGGCTGCAATACCAGCTGATCAACCGCTGGGCCGGGATCTACACCGCCTAGCGACGCCCTACCTATGCCTCAGACGACCTCGCCCAGAGATTAATTGCCTCCTCATCGGCATATGTATCAATCTCGGCCAGCTCTTCCTCGGTAAAGCTCAGGTTCTCCACCGCCCCGGCGCAATCCACCACCTGTTCGGGCCGTGATGCCCCGATCAGCGCCGAGGTGATGCCGCCATCACGCAGCACCCAGGCAATCGCCATCTGCGCCAGCGTCTGCTCGCGCCGCTCGGCAATCGCATTCAGCGCCCGGATGTTTTCAATCGCCTTCTCGCTCAGCATCTTCGGATTGAGCGATTTGCCCTGCGCCGCGCGGGAATCCTCAGGGATGCCGCCCAGATATTTCTTCGTCAGCATCCCCTGCGCCAGCGGGGTAAAGGCAATCGAGCCAACGCCCAGCTCATGCAGCGTGTCTTTCAGCCCGTCGCGCTCGACCCAGCGATTGAGCATATTGTAGCTCGGCTGATGGATCACCAAGGGCGTGCCCAGATCAAACAGAATATCCACCGCTTCACGGGTGCGTTCGGAATTATAGCTGGAAATCCCGATATAAAGCGCCCGGCCTGAGCGCACGATATGATCCAGCGCGCCCATGGTTTCTTCCAGCGGCGTGTCGGGATCGACCCGGTGCGAATAGAAGATATCGACGTAATCCAGCCCCATCCGCTTCAGGCTCTGATCGCAGGAGGCAATCAGATATTTCCGGCTGCCCCATTCGCCATAGGGGCCGGGCCACATATCATAACCGGCCTTGGAACTGATGATCATCTCATCGCGATAGCCGGCGAAATCGGTTTTCAGGATCTCGCCAAACGCCTCTTCGGCGCTGCCCGGGGGCGGGCCGTAATTATTGGCCAGATCGAAATGGGTGATGCCAAGATCAAAGGCCGTGCGCGCAATCTCGCGCTTCACCTGATGCGGCGTGTCATGGCCGAAATTATGCCACAGCCCAAGGCTGACTGCCGGCAATTTCAGCCCGGAATTCCCCAACCGCCGATAGAGCATCTTTTCATAACGATCCTGCGCCGGACGGTAGGCGGGCGGAAAGGTTCTGGCTGGACGAATAGCGGTCATAATGGCCTCCCTTGTGACCCGGAAACTAGACGCCGGGGAGAAGGGGATGTCAACGTGGGGGGCACTCAACCCCAGCCATCACGGATCTCGGAAACTGCCCGCGCCCAACCCTAGCTGGGCGCCTCGATACAAAGCGTTTTGGTCAGCGCGGAGCTTAGCCCATCCGCCCTCGCCCGTTCGAAGGACGGACGACGCCCCATCCGGACGGCTTTCGCCGCGCCACCGGCGTGACGGTCCTTCCCTCTTTCCGCCGGGAAGGGCACACCCTCCTGCGCGCTGAGTGCCGCGCCTGACCTTGGGGAGGCGTTTCGCGGAATTTCATCTGAGGCAGGTTCCAAAAGCATCAACGCCGGTAGAGCTGCGCGTGTCTTCGCCAAAGCGCCTTCCGGGGGGAAGGTCAGGCGCGGCACGGGCTTACAGCCCGCGCCAACTGGGGGAGCGATCAAAAGTGGTAATTGACCGCACAACGCCCACCCAGGTTCAAGCGACGCCCGTTCCGATAAGCGGTGCCTTCGAGGCCCCACCGGGCGTGACGGCATATGATCAGGAAGCGCTCGTAGGGTGCGCCTTCAGGCGCACCATTCGACACGCCCGACATCTTCCCGACAGGCGGTGCGCATGAATGCGCACCCTACCCCATAAACAAAAAGGGAGGACGCTCACGCCCTCCCCCAATAGCTCATATGCGCGCCCCTCAATCGTCCCGCGGGATGCGCGGCAGGGTGTGGGCGATGCCTTTGTGGCAATCGATGCAGGTCGAGCCTTCCGACAGGTATTCCCCCGTCGCAACCGGCTCCATCTTTTCGCGCGAGCGCGGGCGCTGATGCTCGAAATCCATCGCGTCGAAGCTATGGCAATTCCGGCATTCACGGGAATCCGTGGCTTCCATCGTCGCCCAGACATGACTGGCCAATTCCAGCCGCTTCGCCTCAAACTGCTCCGGGGTCGAAATACTCCCGGTCAGCTTGGCCCAGATCTCGTTCGACGCCTGAATCTTGCGCAGAACTTTCGGCCCCCATTCATGCGGCACGTGACAATCCGAACAGACCGCCCGCACCCCCGATGCGTTTTTGTAATGGATCGATTCCGTGTACTCGACATAAACCGTATCGCGCATCTCGTGGCAGGAGATGCAGAATTCCAGAGTATTCGTCGCCTCCATCGCCGTATGGAACCCGCCCCAGAAAATGATCCCTGCTCCGACCCCGATGGTGAGCA